>JBDTPU010000288.1:0-10185 GCA_039932535.1 Gallionella sp.
TGCCATCGCGGTGATGGACAGTCTGCATGAACGCGGCATCCGCATGTCGATAGACGACTTTGGCACTGGCTATTCCTCACTGAGTTACCTCAAACGCTTTAAGGTCTATAAGCTCAAGATCGACCAGTCCTTCGTGCGCGATATCACCGATGATCCGGAAGACAAGGCCATTGTCCGCGCCATCATCAGCCTGGCCAACAGTCTGGGTCTGCAAACCATTGCCGAAGGTGTGGAAACCGAAGGCCAGTTAGCGTTTCTGCGCCAGCAGGGCTGTAACGAAATTCAGGGCTATTATTTTAGTAAACCCTTATCCGCCGAACAATTCCAGGCATTTGCACAAGTGCCGCGCCACGTCTGAGATTTTGAACAAGTGAATAGGTGCCAGATTTAGCCAAAATTGCCGGACTTAAAAATCCGCACTGCCGCGTCAATTTTGAGGTATTCTTTGGTAAAATAAAAAAGCGCTGCTCAGGATCAATTTGAAAGACCAGTTTGAAATTTACGATATTTGCGTTGCGACCTACGAAAGGAATAACTTTGGTTAGAAATTTGATCGTTCCATCTGCCGCATTTTGCGCGCTGCTGGTATTTTCTGCTATCGTGGCGCCCCCTGTGAAAGCGGCGGATTTGTTACTCTTCCCCAGTGTCACCTCAACACATCAATCCAAAACAGATGCAGAACTGGCTGCCAAAAAATTTGTTCCCGCAGTCGATGTATTCTATGCTACTGAATTCAGTCAAACCCGCTTCCTGGTTGAATATCTGGCATCTTCCCGTGAAAAAGAGCTGGAACGTTTCCAGTTCGGCTGGCATATCCTCCCGGGGAAATCTCTGTGGGTCGGGCGCTTTCATAATGCGCTCAGTTTCTGGAATACCCAAATGCACCACGGCGATTTTCTGCAATCGTCCTTGAGCCGTCCTTCAGTTGCAAATTACGAAGACCAGCACGGACCGCTTCCTGCGCATATCAGTGGTGTGCTGCTGGAAAGTACCCGCACGGTAGGGGATGCTGAAATTAATTACATGGCAGGGGTTGGCATAGGTCCTTCTTTTAATGTAACGCTTCACCCGCTTGATCTACTGGATCCCCAGCATCCGGGTAAAATCGCCGCCAGCTTCAGGCTGGGCTATCATCCGGAAGTCGGCAACCCAGATCAATTCGGTGCCGCACTGGGCTACGCCAGGATTCCAGTAAGTAATGTACTGCAAATTAATGAAGTGCGGCAAACCGTATTCAGCGCTTTTATGAACGTTGAAAAAGATAAATTCCACTTGATGGGCGAACTGTTTGTTTTCGACGATATTGTGTCAGGTACAGTTACCAATCAATACACCACAGTCAGCGCCTATTTACAGCCTGAATACAAGCTCGATGAAGGCGGCAGGACTACCGTATATGGCCGAGTAGAAAGTACCCCGCATGCGGCTCAGGATGGATATCTGTCGTTGTTGCCAGAATTTTCGCCGCATCAGACCGTAGTCGGTCTGCATTTTGACATTACGCCATCGCAGGCGCTCAAAGTTGAAGCCGCAAGAACGCGCCGCCAGGATGGCCTTGAATTTAATTCCATCAGTGCCCAATGGAGTATGGTATTACCCCTTTGAAAAATATTATTGCCATTTTATTCGCAGCCTGTGTGCTGGCGACGTCGATGGTTCATGCCGCGGAGCAGCGCCTCGTGATCATTGTAGGGGCGGACTCCGGCATCAAGACCATATCGGCTAAAGAAGTGCGGCGTGCCTATCTCGGGGCAAGTATCGTGCTTAATGGCGTTGAAATAAAGCCGCTGCGCAATCAAACTGATCCATGGGAGGGAGAGGTATTCTTGCAAAAAGTTTTGTTCATGTCCGCCGAAGCTTATGAGAGGCAACTGCTTGCGCGGGCGTTCCGCGGAGGAGGTCGTCCTCCGGCTTATGACAATCTATCCGATCTTCTTTCTGCGCTTCAGAACGACAATGCAGCCATCACTTTCATGCTGTATGGCACCGCTGTCACCACCCCCGGAATCCGGATCATCGGCAACCCATGAGCATGTCGGGCGGGGCTAAGCATTTTTTTTCCAGCTACACCGGGCGCATGTTGCTGGGAATGCTCACCATTCATACCGTTCTGGTGCCGCTGGTTTTTGTCGGCGTGCTGCTCATCCTGCAAAATGATTATCAATCCCAATTTGTCAATAATGCGCGCTCGCAGTCCTACTTACTGGCTAACCTGATCAGTGAGAGCCCAACGCCGGCCAGAATAAAGGGCATTATGAGTGACCAGTTGCTGGCCGGACAGGTCGCGCTGGCAGAATTCAAGAGCATTGATGCTCCCGCTAACGACAATTTCAGCGAAGATTTTTTCTTTGGCCAGGGCGGCGACAGGATTTATCATATCATTGTGCCAGTGCTGGGTTCAGACGATCAACTCATCGGCAAGCTGAGAGTCGGGTTTGACGAGACGCCGGTGGATGAGCACATCAAGCAGGCTTATCGCTGGGGAACATTGATGGGACTCGGGTTCACCGCCATATCGCTGTTGTTCGTGTTTTTTTTCGGCCATCTCTTGACGCGCTCGGTGCGCCAATTGCGTGATGCCGCGCGCCGTATCGCCAATGGCAACATCAATGAGCGTCTGGTGCTTTCCACCAACATTAACGAAGTACGCGATATGGCGGTCGCGCTGGAATACATGCGCGGCAAGCTGGTTGCTCGCGAGCGGGAAATTGCCTTGCATGCAGCACGACAAAGTGCCGTGCTCGACACCGCAGACGAAGGCATACTGACGCTGGATGATCAATGTTTTATCCAAAGCCTGAATCCTGCAGCGGAAGATATATTCGGTTATCGCAAAGTTGAATTGATCGGTACCTCATTTTCCAAGCTGCTTATATCCAGCGATCTCGAACGCTTCATTTCTCCCAGTGGTCATCCGATTCCTCTTTCGCATCAGGAGCTCACCGGCGTGCGCAAATCCGGGGAAATATTTTTTCTGCTGCTTTCCATCAGCGAAGGAAATGTCAGCAATACACGGTTTTTCACCGTGATGGCACGAGACAATAGTCAGCGCCATATTTTCGAGAGCGAACTGGAATATCTGGCCACTCACGATACGCTGACTGGCTTGCCCAACCGGACATTGCTCTATGATCGCCTGCAACAGGCCATCACCCAGTGCACACGAGCCAAGAAGCTGGCTGCGATATTATTTATCGATCTGGATGGCTTTAAAACCATCAATGATACGCTGGGTCATGCTGCCGGGGATACTGTTTTGAAAGGGGTCGCCGAGCGTTTGCGCGGGTGCCTGCGGGAGGGCGATTCGGTGGGACGTAACGGGGGCGATGAATTTACCGTGGTGTTGCCTATGCTCAATGATCCAGGCGATGCGTCAATCATCGCGCAAAAAGTTCTCGCTACGCTGATGCAGCCTTTTCTGCTGACTGCCGAAGATCATTTAGCCGGGCAAGCGCACACAGAAGTTTCCCTCGGTGGCAGTATTGGCATCAGCCTCTACCCGAACGACGGGAGTAATGCTGATAGTTTGCTGAAAAGTGCCGATATCGCCATGTATCAGGCTAAATCAGCCGGTGGAAATTCTTATCGGTTCTACTCTGCCTAAGTTGCTGGCGCCACCACGGTAACGATATCAAACCCTCAACAACGTTTTCCGCAGTGCATCTGTTTGCTCAGTTTCGGCAAGTGCATGGCCACTGATCCAGAATACATCCTCCGCGCGGCTACCTAATGTATTGATCTTGGCGCGGTGCAGGCGAATGTTGTGCTGATCCAGAATCAATGCGATGCGCGCCAGCAGACCGGGACGATCGCCGGCAATCAGCGAGAGCACATGCATTCCTTTGTGATCCGGCTTGATCTCAACCTCCGTGTCGAGCGGAAAGTTTTTTAGTTGACGGCTGACCCGTCCCGTTGCGGCAAGTGTTATCGGTCTGGCTAACATGATTTGCTGCGCCAATTCGAATTCGATGTAGGTCATGATGTCGCGATAGGCTGTGTTGCCGCGTGTCGCTTCGATGATCTGGAAGCTGTTCAATGCGTAACCATGCTGGGTGGTGTGGATCTTGGCCTCGACGATGGTGTAATTCATCCGCGCAAAAAAATCACAAATGCGCGCGAACAGCCCGCGCTGATCCGGACAATAGACCATGATCTGCAAGCCTTCTCCGGCGCGGCTTAGTCGAGCTTTTACAATAGGAATTGTAGTGTTCACCTTGAAAGCCAGCAAGCGGGTATGCCAGGCGATTTCCTGTGCTTCATGATCCAGAAAATAATTATCGTCCAGCTGCGCCCATAATAATTGGTAGGACTCAGGAGCCCGGGCATAAAGATTTAAAGTAGTTGCCGCCTGCCTGCGGATATCGTCCAGGTGATTGGTGACCTGGCCGTCGCTCAGAAAATGCCGGGTTGAGCGGTACAGTCCCTCTATCAGTTTGGCCTTCCAGGCATTCCATATTTTCGGACTGGTGCCGCGCACATCGGCGACCGTCAATAAATACAGCGCGACCAGATAGCGCTCGTTCTTTATTTTTGCGGCGAAATTTGCAATCACCTCAGGGTCGGATAAATCCTGTTTCTGGGCGGTGGCGGAAAGATTCAGATGTTGCTCGACCAGCCACACCACCAGGTCGCTATCGTCACGGCTGAGCTGATGTTGTGTGCAAAATAAATGCGCATCTTTTTTACCGAGTTGCGAATGATCGCCGCCGCGTCCTTTGGCGATGTCGTGAAAAAGTCCCGCCACATACAGTACTTCGGGGCGCGCGAATTCGCTCATTAACTGGCTGCACAGCGGGATTTCGTGGGCATATTCCGGCACCGCGAAACGGCGCAGGTTGCGTACCACCATCAGGATATGTTCATCGACCGTGTAAACATGGAACAGGTCGTGCTGCATTTGTCCGACAATGCGCCCGAACGCGGGAATATAACGCCCCAGAATGCCGTATTGATTCATGCGCCGCAACGCGCGGATGACGCCTTGGGGTTGGCGCAGAATTTCCATGAAGCGCGAGCGGTTCAATGGATCGCGGCGAAATGCCGCGTCGATCGCGTATTGCGCGCGCCATAGGGCGCGCAAGGTTTGCGCGCTCAGATCGGTGAGCTCGGGATGTTGCTGCATCAGCAGGAATAATTCAAAGATTGCTTCAGGTGAGTGTTCGAATAACTGTTCATCGCGAATTTCCAGCAACGTGCCGATGACTCTGAAGCGTTCATTCAGCGCGTGCCGGTGGGGTGTTTCGCGAAACAAATAGTCGTGCAGATTTTGCACCAGGATGGCATTGAACTGGCGCACCGCCAGCTTGGTGCGGTAATAACGCTGCATCAGGTGTTCGCTGGCGCGGCGGTTGGCTGAGGCAGTGATGCCCATTTGTTCGGCGAGCAGTGTCTGAAACTCGAATATCAAACGATCTTCGCGCCGTTTGGCAAGATAGTGCAGCCGGATGCGCAGCGTCTGCAGCAGCGTGTCGTGGCGGGCGATCTGGTGCGCCTCGGCAAGGCTGATTAATCCCGCTTGGGCAAGCGCTGTCCAGCGTGTCCCCAGGCCTGCCGCGCGGCTGATCCAGGTAATGGTTTGCAGATCACGCAAGCCGCCCGGACTTTCTTTCAGATTGGGTTCGAGGTTGTAATCTGCATCGACGAAGCGTGCGTGGCGTCGCTGCTGCTCGTGTTGTTTGGCGAGAAAAAATTTACGCGGATCCAGGTGTTGTTGCATGGCGTCTTGCAATTCTTCGAACAGTCTTTTATCGCCAATCAGCAGGCGCGCTTCGAGCAGATTGGTTTGCACGGTGATGTCGGCGGCTTCGCCCAGGCATTCCGCCACGGTTCGGATACTGTGTCCGACCTCCAGGCCAATATCCCAAAGCACGCTGATCAGTTGATGCAGCTTTTCCTGCAAGGCTGTATTCGGTTCCTCCGTATTCAGTAAAATCAATAAATCAATGTCCGACTTGGGATACAACTCGCTGCGCCCGTAGCCGCCCACCGCCACCAGCGCAATGTGATCCGGCAGGGCAAGCAACTGCCAGACATGTTGCAGGTAACGGTCGATCAGCTGGCTGTGCGCACTCAGCAGTCTCGCCGCTTTGCCGGTGCGCGACGGACGCAGGAAGTTTTGCTCGAGGGCTGAATGATCGTTGCGTAAAGATTCACGCAAGGCGGCAATATTCTCAGGGAGGGGGAGGGCAGCCATCGGAAACGGTCAATACCTCAAAACCGGAATCAGTGACGAGTATGGTGTGTTCGTATTGCGCTGACAGACTGTGATCTTTGGTGACCACCGTCCAGCCATCACCGAGCTGTTTGATGGCGGCCTTGCCGACATTAATCATCGGCTCGATAGTGAAGGTCATGCCGGTTTCGAGCTTCAGTCCAGTCTTCGAGCGGCCGTAATGCAATACCTGCGGTTCTTCATGAAAGCGTTGTCCGATGCCGTGTCCGCAATACTCACGCACCACGCTATAGCCCAGCGGTTCGACAAAGCTCTGGATGGCATGGCCGATATCACCCAGATATGCTCCCGGTTTGACCACGCGTATGCCGCGCCACATTGATTGGTAAGTGATTTCACATAAGCGCCGGGACTGTATCGACGGCTCGCCCACATAAAACATGCGGCTGCTATCGCCGTGATAACCGTCCTTGATAACGGTGATGTCCAGATTGACGATGTCGCCATTCTTGAGCACTTTGTCGCTGGGCACGCCGTGGCATACCTGATGATTGATCGAAGTGCAGATGGATTTAGGATAAGGCGTATGCCCGCCGGGAGCGTAGTTGAGCGGGGCGGGGATGGCTTGCTGTACATTGACAATCAAGTCATGGCAGAGCTTATCCAATTCGTTGGTGGTGACACCCGCCTTGACGAACGGCGTGATGTAATCGAGCACCTCGCTGGTCAGGCGACCGGCGACACGCATTTTCTCGATTTCTGGTGGAGCCTTGATGGAAACTGACATATTTCTTGGGCAATTACAGGATAGCCGAGAATATCACGGGCTTCCGATAATGAGGATAGCAATTAATTTTTCACGATTACTTGATTCGCGAACTTGGACAGTAATTATTCAGTTGCCATTACTTTCCTTTGTTCTTTGATCACCGAGCGGATTTCTACGCGACGGTTTTGTGCGCGGCCTCCTTTAGTCCTGTTATCACTCACCGGGCTGGCAGAACCTTGCCCCCTGGCAACAATACGATCCGCTGCAATACCCTTTTTGACCAGATATTTTTTGACAGACTCCGCGCGCGTGGCAGACAGCTTTAAATTTTTCTTTTCAGAACCCGTGCTGTCGGTGTAGCCAATTATTTCCAGCTTCGCCTCAGGTTGCATGGCCGCAAATTCCACCACCTCATTGAGTTGCTTATCAGCCGTTTTTTTGAGTTTTGTGGCTCCGCTATCAAAGTTGGTGCCTTTAATACGCACCGGCTTGTCTTCCATCAATATTGTATAGGTATCCGAAAGTAAAGCAGGCGCAGATACAGGCGCAGCCAAGGTTGCAACAGGTGCCGATACAGGGGCTGGGACAGGTTCACGGGAAAGATAAGTTGCCAATGCTTCGATATCATGGTCGGTCAGACGGGTGGTGATGCGCAGCATCATGCCGGAGCGATCATTCTCGCGCTCCTCATGTTTGAAATCCGTCAGTTGCTTGATCAGGTAATCCTTGTGCTGACCACCGATCACCGGGAACAGATTATTGTTGAGCGGCTGGCCTTTGCCGTACTGACCATGACACATGATGCAGCGGAAAGCGCCTGTCCTGGCATTTCCGGTCAGAAATAATTTTTCGCCCTCAAGGTAAAGTTTTTGCTCGGCTTCGTTTTCTACAGGGGTCCCGGCCATTTGGTTTTGGCTGGCGAAATAAGCGGCAATGTCAAACAAATCCTGGAAGTTGTCTACGCTCGCTGCGACGTCAGTCATGGTCTCATTGAAGCGCGCGCCGTTCTGGAATTCACGAACTTGTTTCTGGATATAATCCGACCACTGCCCGGCAAGTTTGGGAAAAGTCGGCGCAACACTGTTGCCATCTTCCCCGTGGCAACCCTGACACAGAGCCGATTTCCCCTTGCCTGCTACAGGGTCGCCCGCGCCGCTGCGCTGCCTGATTTCGCTGGGACTGTCTCCGGCATAGGCGGGCGTCGCCGCGAACAACGCGGCAGCTAAAACGGCGGCAAGGTTTTTGTTGCGATGCAGCATGCATTCTCCTGTCAGGGCACTTGAATCCACTACAATTGTTTCTTATAAACCTTGCTGCGTCAATTTTTATTATTGCAAACCGCATGCAAAGTTATTGATAGCGCAATGCTTCTATCGGATCAAGTTGCGCCGCTTTTCGTGCGGGATAAAAGCCAAAGAAAATTCCCACAGTTGCCGCCACGCTGAAAGCCACCACAACTGAGCTGCCCGAGATAATAACCAGTGTACCGGTCAGCTCGTTGGCTAACAGTGCGCTGGCTATCCCTAGTAACAGTCCGATAAAACAGCCGACCACAGAGATGATGATGGCCTCCAGCAAAAATTGCAGCAGGATGTCCTTTTCACGGGCGCCGATCGCCATGCGGATGCCGATTTCGCGGGTGCGTTCCGTGACGGAAACCAGCATGATGTTCATGATGCCAATGCCGCCGACCAGCAGGGATACCGACGCGATTGCCCCCAGCAACAGCGACATCACGCGGGTACTTTCTGCGGCTGAGTCTGCTGCGGCGGTAAGATTGCGCAAGAAAAAATCATTATCCATACCTTCGCGTATGCGGTGACGCTGGCGCAGCAACTCGGTCATGGATTTTTCCACTTCCGGCATGATTTCCTGGGTGGTGGTTTGTACCATCACCATGCGCACCGATCCTGGAAACTGGGCACCGAACACTTGGCGTTGCGCAGTAGTGAGCGGAATGAGGATGGTGTCATCCTGATCGCGCCCATCCATGCCCTGACCTTTTGCTGCCAACGTCCCCAGGACGACGAATGGGCTTTGCCGGATGCGGAAGGTTTTGCCTACGGGGTCTTCGTCGCCGAACAAATTCTGCGCGGCGGTTTTGCCAATTAATGCGACCCGGGTGGCGGAACGTACATCTGAATCAGTGAAGGCTGCCCCCGAAATCACCGGCCAGGAACGCGCCTCCAGATAACCGGGTGTGGTGCCGATAATGGAAGTGTTCCAGTTATTCGGTCCATACACAATTTGCGCGCTGCCCGGATGTATGGGCGCGACCGCTTGCACGCCCGGTAATTCTGCAATTGCATCCGCATCGCTCACCGTCAAGGTGAGGTTGCCGCCACCACCGGAGCGTACTCCGCCTGCTGACGTGCTGCCGGAAAGCAATATGAACAGATTGCTACCCATTGCGGCGATAGTCTGCTTGATCGCATATTGCGCACCTTGCCCGATAGCCATCATCAGCACCACAGCGCCGACGCCGATCACCATGCCGAGCATGGTCAACAGGGTGCGCAAGCGGTTTGCGCCCATTGCGCGCCAGGCTTCGCCCAACATAGCCAGTATCATGCGGTGACCTCCTGTGGATGCGTAGTAGCCTCATCGCTGATAATGCGCCCATCAAAAAAACGCACTTTGCGTTTGGCGTGGCGGGCGATGTCATCTTCATGGGTGACCAGCACGATAGTGATCCCCTCGCGGTTGAGTGCCTCGAACAGTGTCATGATTTCTTCACTGGTGTGGCTGTCCAGGTTGCCAGTGGGTTCATCCGCAAGTATCAGACGTGGGCGGTTTATCAAAGCCCGGGCAATGGCGACGCGTTGTTGTTGACCGCCGGAAATCTGGCTGGGCAAGGAAGTAGCTTTATCTGCCAGCCCCACCTTGGCGAGTAGTTCCTGTGCCCGTTGCTGGCGTTCTTTATGCTCCATGCCACAATAAATGAGCGGCAATGCAACATTATCCAGTAACGACATACGCGGCAATAAATTAAAACCCTGAAACACGAAACCGATGGTGCGATTGCGCAGCAAGGCCAGCTCATCCTTGCTCAATTCGGCCACGCCGCGTCCATCTAGAATATAGCGACCGGCACTGGGCGCATCGAGACAACCAAGGATATTCATGAAGGTGGATTTTCCCGAACCGGACGGACCCATGATCGCGACGAACTCGCCGACATTGATGCTGAGATTCACCTCTTTAAGCGCGGGAAATAATCCGGCAGAGGTCTGGTAGGACTTTT
>JBDTPU010000289.1:0-1943 GCA_039932535.1 Gallionella sp.
GTTCCAGTTCGGCGGGTAGATTAGATACCGATGTTTCGGCGACGAAGAATTTTCCAGAGGCGAGGTTGAGCCAAGCCATGCCCACTTCAACCCTTCCCGGCCTCCCCACCCCCCCCGCCCCCTTGTCAGGGGGAGAACCAGGGGAGGAGTAGGAGAGCGCCAGCAATAAGCTGTCGCGCTTCTCTTCCAGCAACGCGGAATCGGTGAGCGTGCCGGGCGTGACGATGCGCACCACCTTGCGCTCGACCGGGCCTTTGCTGGTAGCCGGGTCGCCGATCTGTTCGCAGATCGCCACAGATTCGCCGAGCTTTACCAGCCGCGCCAGATATTGTTCTGCGGCGTGATACGGCACGCCCGCCATTTTGATCGGCGACCCGTTGGAAGCACCGCGCTGCGTCAGCGTGATGTCGAGCAGCTTGGCCGCGCGCGTCGCATCCTCATGGAACAGTTCGTAGAAATCTCCCATACGGTAGAACAGCAGCAGGTCTGGATATTGTGCCTTGATGCCCAGATATTGCTGCATCATCGGTGTGTGTTTTGGAGTAATATCTTGCATGTTTATTGCGGCTGGAATTCAGGGTTGGGTTATTTTTGGTTACTGGGAAGTTATCATGGTCGGTTTGAAGTGCAAAGCGAAGTTTGATCAGTCGTTTCAGAAGGATTTGGAACCCATGTCTTTGGGATATTGAACCATGTTCGACAAACAGCATCCGCTGAAATTATTCCTGTTATTGCTCATATTCGTTTTTGTCGCCGAGTTGGGCATCATGTACCTGCTCGATATTGTCGAAGGCAAAGTCGGCATGAACTGGCTCGAAGCCTTTGTCGACGCGATCCTGCTGACCTCGCTGTGCGTCCCGTTCTTCTGGTTCTTCTTCGTAAAGCCGCTGCAGTTTGCACTGGATCTGGAGAGCGTCAAAGCGCACAAGATCGTCGAAATGGCGGCGGAAGGGATCGTCAGCATCGACAACAAAGGCATGATCCAATCCTTCAATCGCGCCGCGCAAAAAATATTCGGTTATAGCGAAGCAGAGATCGTCGGCAAGAATGTCAAGATGCTGATGCCGTCACCGAATCGTGATCTCCACAATGAGTATATCTCGCGCTATTTGCAGACCGGACAGGCACATGTGATCGGCATCGCCCGGGAAATGCAGGGGCTGCGCAAGGACGGCACGACCTTTCCGATGGAATTGGCGATCAGCGAGGTCAAGCTCGGCGATACGCATTTGTTCACCGGCATGTTGCGCGATATCAGCGAACAAAAGCTTGCTCAACAACGCATCGAACAATTGGCACACTACGATGAGCTGACTCATTTGCCGAATCGCACCCTGTTTTATGACCGGCTCGGGCAGGCCATCATGATCGCGAAACGCAATCATCGTAGTATCGCGCTGATGTATATCGATCTGGATGGCTTCAAACTGGTCAACGACACGATGGGGCACCATACGGGTGATCTGATCCTGGTGAAGGTGGCCGAACGTTTGCGTCTGTCGATACGTGAAAGCGATACCTTGGCACGTCTCGGTGGCGATGAGTTCACCCTGATCCTGAATGACACCCATGAGCGCGAGGATATGGAGAAGATGGCCAAAAAGATTATCGAATCGATAGCTCATCCATTCGAATTGAAAGGCCATACAGTTCAGATCGGCGTGAGTATCGGGATAGCGCGTTATCCCGATGATGCCTCAACCATGGGTACCTTGCTTATCGTGGCGGACAAGGCCATGTACGCTGCCAAGGCGGCGGGCAAGAACACTTACCGGTTCGGCACTCCCGGTGATGCGACCGCAGCATTTCAGGTGCTGGATCGAGGCGCCCAGGCTTAACGCGCTATTTCTCTTTCAATCCTGCTGTCAGATGCGGTGCCATCACTTGCAACAACAGCGGATGAATGTTGGGGTTGCCCGCACACAAATGTCCGCTCTTGAGGA
>JBDTPU010000290.1:0-3302 GCA_039932535.1 Gallionella sp.
GTCAATGCAATGGCTGCCATACGCGAAAAAGTGCTTTTCATAATAATCTCCTCTATATAAACTCATTTACCAACACCGAATTCACCGAAATACCCGAATTCTAATCACCCCTATTCTCGTCAAATAAAACCAAGGCGAGGGGCATGTGAAGATCATATAGATTAAATTTATAAACGGTATTGTACCTTGGTACAGGTACATCTCATTTGAGGGTTCACTGCGCTGACGTACTGAATAATTCCTGTCGAGATTTATGAAGGGGTGGCTTCCATTTAAGAATTACTCCTGGACCTCTTCCACCGCAAAAATCCGGCGATACTCGCGGATGGCGTAGCGGTCAGTCATCCCGGCGATATAATCGGCCACGGCGCGGGCGCAATCTTGTCCAGCCAGATTTTGAAATTGCGGAGGGAGCAAGCGGCTATCCGCCATGAATATACCGAACAGCTCGCTGATGATACGCTGTGCCTTGGCACTCATGCGCAGCACGCGATAGTGGCGATAGAGATGAGTCCGCAAGAAATTTTTCAGCGCGCGCTGTAGTTCGTTCATCTCGGGACTATAGGCAATCATCGCCGCCGCTCCACGTACATCTTCCAGCGTCATGGGTCGCTGGATGCTGATATTGCGCTCGCTCTGCCCTATTAAATCGGAAACCAGCGTATTAATCATGCGGCGCACCGTTTCATGCACCACACGCCGCTCCGGCAAACCGGGATGGGCATGACGCACTTCGGTCAAATGTGTGGCGACCAGTGGCACGTCTTCGAGTTGTTCCAGCGTGATCAGACCGGAACGCAGCCCGTCATCCACATCATGATTGTTGTAGGCAATCTCATCGGCAAGGTTGGCGACCTGCGCTTCCAGCGAGGGTCGGCGGTTATACAAAAATCTTTCTCCAACTTCGCCAAGTTTCGCGGCATTCTCCGCAGAACAGTGCTTGAGTATGCCTTCGCGTGTTTCGAAACACAGATTTAATCCATCGAATGCGGCATAGCGCTCTTCCAGCAAGTCCACCACACGCAGTGATTGCAGGTTGTGCTCGAAACCACCATACGGTTTCATGCAGGCATTCAGCGCATCCTGCCCGGCATGCCCGAACGGCGTGTGTCCCAGATCGTGTGCCAGTGAAATTGCTTCTGCCAGATCTTCATTTAGATGCAGACGCCGTGCGATGGAACGCGCGATTTGCGCGACTTCGATACTATGAGTCAGGCGGGTGCGGAACAGATCGCCTTCGTGATTCACGAACACCTGGGTTTTATATTCGAGCCGACGAAACGCGCCGGAATGAATGATGCGGTCACGATCGCGCTGGAACTCGCTACGACCCGATGGTGCGGCCTCGGCTATTTTTCGACCGCGCGAATTTTGTTCAGTGACCGCATAAGGGGCGAGTTCAGCCATGTACGCACGCCTCCAATGTCTGGCGCAAAATGGCTGGTGGCACATCTCCATAAACAACAGCGTGGCCGATTTGTTTGAGCAGCACGAAACGCATCTTGCCACCCTCGACTTTTTTATCCAGCCCCATCAATTCGAGATATTTTTCCACGCCCAATCCCGGCGCGGTTACCGGCAACCCGGCGCGTTCAAACAACCTGCGTATGCGCGTCACATCCTGCATGCTGATCCAGCCCAGGCGGCGGGACAAGTCTGCTGCCATGATGGTCCCTGCCGCAACGCCCTCACCATGCAGCCAGTTGCCATAACCCACACCGGATTCAATCGCATGCCCGAAAGTATGTCCCAGATTAAGCAAGGCGCGTTCACCGCTTTCACGTTCATCCGCCGCGACAACCTCCGCCTTGTTTTTGCAACTGCATGCGATGGCGTATTGCAATGTGGCAGTATCGCGCGCCAGCAGTTTGTCCATGTTGCGCTCCAGCCATTCGAGAAAGGGCAGATCGCGGATCAATCCGTACTTGATGACCTCTGCTATCCCGGCTGCCAATTCCTTATCCGGCAAAGTGTTAAGCGTATCGGTATCGGTCAGCACCAATTGCGGCTGGTAAAACGCGCCTATCATGTTCTTGCCGAGCGGATGATTGATGCCGGTTTTTCCGCCCACGGAAGAATCCACCTGTGCCAGCAATGTCGTCGGGATCTGGATGAACGGCACACCACGCAAGTAAGTCGCGGCAGCAAAACCGGCCATATCGCCGATCACGCCTCCACCCAATGCGATGAGTGGCGTAGTACGCTCGCAGTGTTTGTCTAGCAACGCGTCATAAATCAGATTCAGCGTATCGGAATTTTTATACGCTTCACCATCAGGCAGGATGATAGTCACACTGCTGACACCGATGCTCTGCAAAGTATGTTGCAATTTTTCCATGTACAAGGGGGCAACTGTCGTATTGGAAACGATAGCTACCCGCTTGCGTGGTACCGCGCGCTGCAACAACGCGGCCTGATCGAGCAAACCATTGCCGATGTGTATCGGATAGCTGCGTTCGCCCAATCCTACACTCAATGTTTGCATAATCTTCGACTCAACCCTGATGACAATTTCTTTTGAATGCATCTATTTCTTCCACCAATTGCAACATCAACGCATGCACGCTCTGCTTGCCGCTTTGGGCGGTGATATCCGACACTTGCTGATACAGTGGATCACGCTGTTGAAACAGCTCAGTCAATCTGGCATACGGATTGCCAGTCTGCAGCAGCGGACGATTGCGGTCATGCCGGGTGCGCTGCCATAAATCATGCACGCTTGCCTTCAGGTAAATGACGATTCCATTCTGTTGCAGCAGGGCCCGGTTTTGTTCCTCCAGCACAGCGCCGCCGCCCGTTGCCAGTAGCATATTGTCGCGTTCGACCAGATTGCGAATGGCGGCGATTTCGCGCAGGCGAAAACCCGGCTCGCCTTCGACATCGAATATATGCGGAATCGTCACACCGGTGCGCTTGATAATTTCCTCATCACTATCCACAAACACCTTGTCCAGATGCTTGGCCAATAAGCGTCCCATGGTGGTCTTGCCCGAGCCCATCATGCCTACTAATATTAAATTACCCGAGAGAAATTTGCGGCTCATGCCAGAGCGGTTAGCCGTATCCTCGTTCTGTTGGTCGATCTGCATGCGCTACATTGTAAACGATAAAAGCAAAAGCCCGGCTGGGCCGGGCTTTTGTTAGGAACTATTCAGACTAAAATTAATGTTATCGCAAGCTACGGTTAATGCAAGCTCATGGCATCCTGCATGATTTTTGGCGTAATAAAAATCAGCAGCTCTTCCCGGTTATCACTCTTGGCATTGCTCTTAAACAGCCAGCCTAAAATGGGTATGTCTCCC
>JBDTPU010000291.1:0-3556 GCA_039932535.1 Gallionella sp.
AGGGTGCGATTGCGCGCAGTTCCGCAGACGCACCGGAAATCGACGGCGTGGTGTATATCGAAAATGGTCAGCAGCTAAATGCAGGCGATTTTGTGGAAGTGAAAATAACTGATTCAGATACTCACGATCTGTGGGCGGAGATTGCCTAATGCTCTATTAATTTGTGCTTCATGTATACACAGGTAAATTGTACGTATCGTTTGAGTTGTAATAAGATACTAGCTTGGCAAGTCTTGAGGGGGGAGCTTTAAATAATGTTAAAACACCGGCTCTGCACATTCCCTATCCTTTTTTTTCTTTTATTTGCCACACAGCATACCAAGGCTGCTCCGGTTGACCTGACTGAACTCAGCCTGGAACAGCTGCTCACAGTTGAAGTATCTTCAGCGTCAAAACACTTGCAGCGTGCAGGCGATGCACCATCTGCCGTCCAGGTCATCAGCCGCGAGGATATCCGCTTGCACGGCTGGCGCACCCTCAGCGAAGCTTTGGTCAGTTTGCCGGGCATCTATATCAACAATGATCGTGGCTATGACTATCTCGGCGCACGCGGCTTCCAGATCCCCGGCGACTACAACACGCGCTTTTTGTTGCTGATCGATGGCCAGCGCAATAACGACAATATTTACCAGCAGGCTCTGACCGGCACTGAAGGCTGGCTGGACATGTCGGTCGTCGAGCGCATCGAATATATCCCCGGCCCCGGTTCCGCGATCTATGGCTCCAACGCGATGTTCGGCGTAATCAACGTGATCACCCGCAGCGCCGCAAAGACCGCAGAGAGTCAGGGAGGAACATATGTCTCGCAGCTCGGCCTGACCGGCGTGAATGTGATGACTAGCCGAACCCTGGCTGACAACGACACCGGACTGGTATTGCAATTTTCCGCCGAGCATCAATCAGGTCGCGACCAGACCTATACCGATCCGCTTGGGCAATTGGTTCGCGGCGACGGTACGCTTTCTCCGGATGGCGTTGCGCATGGATTGGACTTCGGTAATAACCGCCATATGATGATGCGCATTGATCACGGCGAATGGAGCATCAAACTGCTCAACCACGAGCGCAAAGTCACGCCCTCTTCCGCGCTTTACCTGACAGTGTTCGACGACCCGTCGCTGAAACTCAACGATGGCGGCACCCAGCTCACCGCATCATGGCAACATGACATCTCGTTTGCGAGCAGCATCTATGCCCGCCTGGGTTACACCGACTGGCATTACCGTGCCACTTATCCCTATTTCGATGCTAGTGCGGGCTACTACCACAACTACGACGACAACCGAGGCCAGATGCTGGACGGCGAATTCCGCTACCAACTGAAAAGCGTCGCTCATCACCTGCTCGCCGGACTGGAATTCTCGCGCGACCTCATGGCCAGGCAGCATAATTATTATTCGATAGCTCCCGCTTCGCTGGGCACGGTTGATTTGAACATCAACCCACTGGTGCGTCACAACGCTTTATTCATCGAGGATGAATGGCGATTCACAGACACCTGGCTGCTCAGCCTGGGCTTGCGTCAGGACAATATCACCGGCAGCACATCCAGCCACAGCCCGCGCCTTGGTTTGATCTGGCAACCCACTGCGGCCTGGACCGCAAAACTATTGATCGGGCGGGCGTTTCGCTCCCCCAATTCCTATGAATCCCAGTTCGCCGAAGCACCAAATTATTTGAACAATCCCAACTTGAAACCGGAAACCATACGCACCACCGAAGGCGTGCTGGAATGGCTGGGCAAGGATCAGACGCGCTGGCAATTCTCGCTGTATCAGAACCGGCTCGACGAACTGATCCAGCAAGTGGACACAGGGGGTGGAGTGCTGCAGTACCAGAATCTCGGGACGATGCAGGCAAAAGGTTGGGAATTAGGGATGGAAAAATCTGGCAGTGGCGACCTGAAGCTGCGCACCAGTATTTCCAACAGCCATGTTTATGGCTCGCAGGGTGCGACGCCGAGCAATGTCGCCAACTGGATAGCCAAGGCTTCCCTGAGCGCGCCGGCCTTCAACTCGGCCGCCTATCTGGCAATGGAAGCGCAGGCCATCAGCAGGCGCGACTACATCTGGAACGGACTGCCTTACGCAGTTCGCAGCGAAATATTGGTGAATGCGACGGCGACTTTTCCAGATCTATGGACACACGGATTGCAAGGTCAATTGCGCATTTCCAATTTGCTCAACCGCGATATACAGCATCCCTCTTCATCGGAAATGCCTAGTCCGACGGTTCCGCAAAACGGACGCACCCTGATGGCTAAACTGGAATATGCGTTTTAAAGCACTCCTTGCCGCCTTGATGCTTGCCTATTGTGCAGTGCATCCTGCGACCGCAGACGATGCCATCGTCGCCGACAAAAACAATGTTGAAGCGGCGTTCCTTTACAACTTCGCGCTGTATACCGAATGGCCCGATCTCCCCGCCGCAGAATTCAGGATATGCGTAATGGGTAGTGAGGCTATGCTCGCAGCGCTCGAACCGGTCAAGAAAAAACAGCTCAAGGAACACCCGGTAAGCGTCAACAACATTACCTCTGCGATACAGGCGCAGTCCTGCCAGATATTGTTCGTCGGCAGATCCGGGCATGCGTCCATCGGCAACTTGGCCAGGCAAATCGGCATTGCACCCGTCCTGGTGGTCTCGGAAGAAAATGGCTATGACCCCAATAACGTCATTATCGCGCTGGCCGAGCAACAAGGCCGGATCACTTTCAAGATCAATCGCACTGCCGCACAGGCCAATTCGTTAGCGGTCAGCTCAAAACTCCTCAAGCTCGCCCAAAAAGTGTACTGAATCAAGATATGCTAACGCGCTTTCGCAAACTCTCGATTGGAAAAAAACTACAGGCGATCAACCTGCTGATCGTCAGCCTGATCACTATGCTCGCCATAGCCATGGTCAGCATCTACATTTACTCCGGCTTCAAGGAAGATTATCAAAGCGACAGCAAAACGCTCTTCAGCCTGCTGGCTGAAAACGTGTCGTCTGCACTGTTATTCGGCGACACGCGCTCAGCGCATGATGCCTTTGCGGGTTTGCGCACGGTCAACGATGTGACACATGCGGAACTTTATGACAAGGCCGGGAATTTGTTCACCTCCTATACGAAGGTATCTGCTACTTTTATTGCCCCGCAAAAATTCGATCCGCATGGATACCAGCAACAAATTCGCTTCGGCAGCCTGGCCTTTGACAGTGCTTACCCTGTGCCCGGCGTAAGCCCCAACAGTGAATCAATCGGCACCATCACCATTCACATGGACTTAAGCAATGCGTATGCGCATCTCGGTTCCCAGATTCTTTCGCTGCTATTGATTGGTCTGCTGTGTGCCGCTGTATTCGCTGCCGTGCTGTCCAGACTCCAGAAAAGCATCACCGTACCTTTGCTTGCACTGACCGAAACGATGCGCAAAGTCAGCGATGGCGGCGATTATTCTGTGCAAATCCTTCCCCCCAGTCAGGACGAGATCGGGGAACTGGCCAGAGTGTTCAATCTCATGATTGATGAATTATTACATCGCGACAAATCGCTGCAAAAGGAACTCAAGGAACG
>JBDTPU010000292.1:0-7345 GCA_039932535.1 Gallionella sp.
GCCTTCCGGCTGATCGATGAATATGCGCATCAATCCGCGCCCGGAGCGTTCGAAATCGACCAACTCATAGCCCAAGCCGCTCACCGTCATCTCAACCAGCTTAACCACATCCATAAATACCAGCTTCACTATTCCTAAAATCAGGCCATACAAATGAAAAACGGGCTCGAAGCCCATCTCAAAACGCGGCGCATTGTAACAAAACTTGCCGTTAAATGGAATTAGATTTTAGAAGTCGTCCTGGTAACGCACGGTAATCGGATAACGCCAGTCTTTCCCGTAGCTGCGTTCCGTGATGCGGATGCCCACCGCGGATTGGCGGCGCTTGTATTCGCTGATGCGAATCAGGTGCACCACGCGGCGCACGTCTGCTTCTGCATAACCGCGCGCGATGATCTCCGGGATCGCGAGATTCTGTTCGACATAGCAGGCCATGATGGCATCCAGCACCTCGTAAGGCGGCAAGTTGTCCTGGTCGGTTTGATTGGCGCGCAACTCGGCACTCGGCGCACGCGTAATGATACGCTCGGGTATCACTTGTCCGAGCGTGTTGCGATAACGCGCCAAGCGATACACCAGCGTTTTGCTGACATCCTTCAACACCGCAAAGCCGCCTGCCATGTCACCATACAGCGTGGCATAGCCCACGGTCATCTCGGACTTGTTGCCGGTAGTCAACACCAGCGAGCCGAACTTGTTCGACAAAGCCATCAGCAAAGTGCCGCGGATGCGCGCCTGCAAATTTTCTTCGGTGGTATCTTCTTCGCGTCCGGTAAAGGTTTTTTTCAGTGCGGCAGAATAGCTTTGAAACATGGTTTCGATAGCTAGCTCGTCATAGCGCACGCCGAGAATTTTCACCATCTCGCGCGCATCGTCCAGGCTGATTTGCGCGGTATAGGGCGAGGGCATCATCACCGCATGCACCTTGTCCGCACCCAGCGCATCGACCGCGATTGCCAGCGTTAACGCGGAATCAATCCCGCCCGACAATCCCAACAGCACGCCGGGAAAGCGGTTTTTGGTAATGTAGTCGCGCACGCCCAGACACAGCGCGCGATAGACGCCGACCACTTGGTCCAATGTCTCAATAATTTCACCGACTGGTTTCAAATGATCCTGCATATGCAATATCAACAGAGCCTCTTCAAAAAATGCACACTGCGCAGTCAATTCGCCATTACCATCCATCGCGAATGAACCGCCATCAAAAATCAACTCATCCTGTCCGCCCACCAGGTTGGCGTAGACCACTGCCATGCCGGTCTGTGCAATCCGTTCGCGTATAACCTGATGGCGCGACTCCTGCTTACCCATCGCATAGGGCGATGCGTTCAATATCAGCAGCACTTGCGCGCCTGCTGCGCAGGCGCGCTGCGCGCTCTCGCGCTCCCAGACATCCGCACAGATATTCAGCGCAAAGCGAATGCCTTCAATTTCAAATACGCAAGGTTCACTGCCGTGATCGAAATAGCGCTCCTCGTCGAACACCGAATCGTTGGGCAATTCATTTTTAAGATAAGTCGCGGCGATCACACCATCCTTAAGCAGAGACGCGGCGTTGTAACGTTTTCCGTCGCGCTCATGCGGGTGCCCTACCACTACAGCGATGCCGGAAACTTGATTGGCGAGGTCATGCAGTGCCTGCGCACATGCCTGATAAAACCCATCCCGCAGCAGCAAGTCTTCAGGCGGGTAACCGCACAGGCTGAGTTCGGGAGCCAGCAATAATTGCGCGCCTTGGCGTTTGGCCTGCTCGGCGCATCGCAAAATCTTTGCCGCGTTTCCGGTCAGATCACCTAATACACAGTTGATTTGTGCGATTGCCAGTTTCATTGTTATGCAGAAATAATATTACGGTATGTATCTTACGGAGCAGGCGGAGCTTCCGGAAGCGCTTCCGGCGCAAGAACGGCTTCGGGCAGTATTATTTCCGCTTCAGGAGCTTTAACTTTCTCTATAACTTTCGGTATATCAAAAAAGTAGTTCAAACCAAAGGTGAAAGTTTTGTTATTGATTGTGGTCGAACCATCCTGGTTCGAAAATTTACTCCGCTTATACTCGGCAACCGCACCCCAGCGAAATGCAAAGTTGTATTCAAATCCAATCGCTCCGTTGAAACCATTTCCCGAAACGCTGCGA
This sequence comes from Gallionella sp., assembly GCA_039932535.1. Taxonomy (GTDB): domain Bacteria; phylum Pseudomonadota; class Gammaproteobacteria; order Burkholderiales; family Gallionellaceae; genus Gallionella. Next base: position 2,140 of record JBDTPU010000292.1, read on the forward strand.
AGATCCCTGCTGCCGGTACTGTACCCATAACCCACTTTGAAATACGGCAACCAGTCGCCAACAGGCAACCCCGCCTTGGCGTCTATACCGTAAGCACGGCTGCCATAGGCAATCCCGTTAGTATGTTTCTCATAACTATTCCAGTCAAAATAAGCGCCTACTCCGACAACCGCGACGCGCAAATCCCAGTTATACCCGCCCTGCAAATATCCACCCTGCAAGACATAGGCGAACGTGCTGGCACTGGGCGCGCTGATGCCGCCGCTGGCGCTGGAATTATTTATACCCAGTTTAACGCCAAAATATTTACCCCGAAATTCACTTGGCCCTGTGCCATGGATAGTGATCTTGACGCTGGTAGTGGTGCCATCTGCACTGGATATAGTGAAGTTGTCGTTGACGGTCTGATCCTTTTTGAGTTCTTCCAAAGCACTTTTGGTGACATAGCTCCAGACACCGGCGGAGTCAATATTGAAAATGCCATAGGTTCCTGCAACCTCGCTTTGTTCCACGAAGGTCTGCGGGCTGTCTACATCTTTGATACTCAGCTTGCCTTGGGCCTTCAGAGGGACATTGCTTTCTGTCAATTCAATATCCGCAGCGCCCAGAATCGCCGGGTCGTTGTTACCCTGGATGGTGATTTTCACTATGGTGGTTGTACCATCTGCACTGGTTACGATGAAGCTGTCACTGACACTCTGACCCTCCTGAAGATTATCAAAGGCGCTTTTGGCGACGTACGTCCATGCACCTGCAGAGTCAATATTGAAGGTGCCGTATTTGCCGGCCTTGTTGCGTTCCACGAAGCTTTGCGGGCTATCCACATCTTTGATAGTCAACGTGCCGCCCGTGGTCAACGGGGCATTGGTTTCTGTCAACACGACATTGGTCCCATCCAGAACCGCTGGGTCGTTGGTGCCGTTGATGGTGACTTTCACTGTGGTAGTTTTTCCCTCTGAACCGGTTACCGTGAAACTGTCGGTGACGACTTGATCCTCCAGAAGCTCATCAAGGGCGCTGTTGGTAACATAGCTCCATGCACCCGCAGGGTCAATGCTGAAAGTGCCGTAGGCACCTGCAACATTGTTCTGCGCCTCAAAAGATTCCGGGTTGTCCAGATCGCTGATGGTCAGCTTGCCACCGGCACTCAAAGGAACATTGGTTTCTGTTAACACTACGTCCGCGGAACTCATGGTTGCGGGGTCGTTGGTCCCATTGATGGTGATTTTCACAGTTGCAGTCGTACCATCAGCACTCGTTACGTTAAAAATATCCCCGGCGCTTCGCCCCACATTCAGCTCATCAAGAGCGCTGTTGGTGACATAGGTCCATGCACCTGCAGCGTTGATATTGAAGACGCCGTTAATACCGGCGACATTGCTTTGTGCCACAAAACTCTCCGGATTATCCGCATCACGAATCGTTAACGTGCCACCCGTGCTCAGTATGTCATTGGTTTCTGTCAACACCACATCGGCAGCGCTCATAATTGCCGGATCATTAGTACCGTTGATGGTGACTTTCACCGTGGTGGGAGTTCCATCCGCACTGCGTACGATGAAGCTGTCTGTGACACTCTCACCCTCATGGAGATTATCCAGGGCATTGTTGGCAACATAGCTCCATGCCCCTGCGCTGTTAATATTGAAGACGCCGTAAGTGCCTATAGTCATTCTCTGTACCACAAAGGTTTTTGGGCTATCCACATCGATGATGGTCAGCGCGCCACCGGCATTCAAAGGAAGATTGGTTTCTGTCAGCACTACGTCGGCAGCACTCAGAATCGCCGGATCGTTGCTGCCAACGATAATGATTTTCACAGTGGTGGTGGTGCCGTCCGCACTGGAGACGGTGAAGTTGTCGCTGGCATTCTGATCAACATTGAGGTCATTGAGCGCGCTATTAGTGACATAGCTCCATGCACCTGCCCGCTTGATGTTGAAAGTGCCGTAGGTACCTGCAACACCGCGTTGTTCCACAAAGGACTGCGGATTGTCCACATCTGTGATACTCAGCCGGCCTTGGGTTTTCAGCGGGACGTTGGTTTCTGTCAATACCACTTCGGGAGCATCCAGAATAGCGGGGTCATTAGTGCCATTGATGGTGATTTTTACTGTAGTAGTTGTGCCATCCGTGCTGGAGACGGTGAAGCTGTCGGTGACGCTCTGACCCTCTTTGAGTTCATCAAGAGCACTCTTGGTGACATAGCTCCATGCCCCTGCAGAGTCGATACTGAAGGAACCGTAAGCACCTGCGACTTCGCTCTGCGCCAAGAAGGTCTCCGGGCTGTCTATATCCTTGATCGTCAGCTTGCCACTGGTATTCAAAGGAGTATTGGTTTCTGTCAATTCCACGTGGGCAGCACTCAGGATCGCCGGATCATTGGTACCGTTGATGGTGATTTTTACGACGGCGATCGTACCATCCACACTGGTAACGGTGAAACTGTCGCTGACGATCTGATCTCCTTTGAGGTTATCCAGCGCGCTGTTGGTGACATAAGTCCATGCGCCTGAAGAGTCAATGTTGAAAAGACCATAAGTGCCTGCAATATTGTTCTGTGCCACAAAGATTTGCGGGCTGTCCATATCTTTGATACTCAGCTTTCTCGCAGCGCTCAACGGCCCGTTGGTTTCATTCAGGACAATGTTGGCAGCACTCAGGATCGCCGGGTCGTTACTGCCGTTGATAGTGATTTTTACTGTGGTGGTCGTGCCATCTGAACTGCTTACGGTAAAACTGTCATTGACGGTCTGATCCACTTTGAGATTATCCAGGGCGCTTTTAGTCACATAAGTCCACGCACCTGTGCTGTCAATGTCGAAGGTGCCATATTGGCCGACCTTTTTCTGTGCCTCGAAGGTTTGCGGATTGTCCGTATCACTGATGGTCAGTTTGCCGCTGGTGCTTAAAGGCTCATTGGTTTCCGTCAACACCACGTCTTCCGCACTCAGAACCGCGGGATCGTTGGTGCCGGTGATGGTGACCTTTACGGTGGTGGTCGCACCGTCTGTAGTGGAGACAGTAAAAGGGTCGCTGACGCTCTGATCCTCTTTAAGCTCATCGAGAGCACTGTGGGTGACATAAGTCCAGGCACCTTCACTGGTGATGTTGAAGGTGCCATATTTGCTATCTTTTTTCTGTGCCACAAAGGTCTGCGGGTTATCCAGATCGGTCAGCGAACCACTGGCACTCAAAGGCTCATTGGTTTCCGTCAACTCCACCTCGGCCGAGTTCAGGGTTGCGGGGTTTTTACTACTAACGGAGTCCCGGTCTGCGTTGGTTTCAGCGAAAGCAACATGAGCAACGCTCAGCACAACTGTCACAATCACGCTCAACAGAGTGGCTACCAATCCCTCACGCATAGTGCCCTGCTTCATAAATTGCTTCCTGAAAAGTGATGACCGCCAAATTTAGCGCTACTACAGATTATCCGGGGTTTTGTCCGGATTTGGAATTTCCCGCATCTCCACTGCTTCGATTCTGGCAAAATGATCGCTGATCTTGCGGCTGGAAATCTCTACCTGTCCGGCTTCCTCATTGGCTTTGCGGATATTGTCGGCGAGGCGTTTCATCCAACGCAGAATCAATCAGCTCTTGCGGTAATTGTTTGGCGGGCTTTACGCCCAGTTCTTTCAGCATTTCTGCCTGACGAATTACGTTGCCTCGCCCACTGGTAAATTTGCCATATGCATCTTGATACGTATCCTGCGCCTGCTTCAGTTTAGCTCCAAGGCTATCCAAGTCTTTCACGAACCCCGCCAGTTTGTCATACAAATCCGCACCCCGACTGGCGATCTCCTGCGCATTGCGATTCTGCTGCTCCTGCCGCCAAAGATGCGCCACGGTGCGAAGCACGAACAACAAAGTGCTGGGGCTGACCAGCATCACGTTCTTCTTCAGTGCGTCTAGCCATAAATCGCTGTCATGCGCGATGGCCAGCATGAAAGCGGGTTCTATCGGAATGAACATCAGTACGAAATCGGGCGACTTCAGGCCATGAAGTTGCTGGTAATTCTTTCCCGACAGATTATTGATGTGGCCGCGCACCGAATCCAGATGGCGTTTCATCGCGGCATCGCGCTGATGATCGGTTTCCGCGTTGGCATGTTCCTCATATGCCTTCAGCGAAACTTTGGCATCGACGATCAGATGCCTGTCTTCCGGCAGGTGCACCACCACATCCGGCAGCGCCCGTGAACCGTCCTCGCGAGTGTGGCTCGCCTGCACATCATATTCATGACCCTTGCGCAAACCGGAAGCCTCCAGCACCAACTCCAGAACCCGCTCGCCCCAAATCCCCTGAACCTTGGCCTGACCCTTCAGCGCACTAGTGAGGTTGTGGGCGTCTTGTGACAACTGGTTATTGAGTGCCATCAGTTGCTTGACCTGTTCTGCCAAAGCAGAACGGTCTTTACCTTCCTGAAAATAGACCTCCTGAACCTTGCTCTGAAATTCGGTAATCTTGATCCCGAGTGGTTTCAGCAAATTATCGAGGTTGGTTTGATTCAATTCAGTAAAGCGCTTGGATTTATCATCCAAAATCTCGTTTGCCAACACTTTAAATTGATCTTTGGCATTATTCAAAATTGTAAAATTACCTTCGGCTTGCTTGCGCTCAGCATTCAAGATAGCTGTCAGTTCAGCCACTTGATTACTCAGTCGCTGCTGCTCCGCAGTAAGTTGGTCACGTAATTCAGCAAGATTTTCTTTTTCTTGCGTGAGTCGAATGACGTCCTCTTGCGATGCTGTCAGTCGCTCATTAAGTCGGGCTATTTCAACTTGGCTTTCACCTTTTTCCTTCACTACAGCAGATGAAATACGACCACGCTGAATAAACCAAATCGCAACCGCACCAACAAGCAGACCTCCAAAAAAAGATAATGGCTCCATGAGTGCTGCCCCCTATAAAACTGTATGCCAGTATAATCTAATCCAATAACCCAAATGAAAAGGGATGCTTGTGCATCCCCTTTAATTATTATTTGACTACTGCAAAAGAATCACATACCGCGTCCTGCGCGCTTGCGCTCGATCTCAGTCAGAAACCGCTTGCGCATGCGCACGGAGAGCGGAGTAATTTCAACCAGTTCATCATCATCAATAAACTCGACCGCAGACTCCAGCGTCAGACGTACCGGCGGGGTCAGACGCACCGCTTCGTCGGTGCCGGAAGCGCGCACGTTGGTCAGTTGCTTGCCCTTGA
>JBDTPU010000293.1:0-4715 GCA_039932535.1 Gallionella sp.
ATGACAAGACGCGCCGCACCACGGTGTACGGGGCGGGGCACGATCTCACCAAAGTATTGACGAGCAATGTGCAGACCGGCAGCTTTCTGCCCGACGATGATCCGACTCAGGCGCGTGCGTTAGTGGTGCTCGGTTCAAAGGTTCGCCAGGAATTATTCGGCCAGGGATCATCGGCGGGGCAAAATCCGCTCGGCAGTTATTTGCGCATCGGCGGACAACGCTACCGGGTGATCGGCGTGATGGAACCGAAAGGCCAAATGCTCGGCATGGATCTCGACGATACGGTATTTATTCCCGCCGCACGCGCGCTGGAATTATTCAATCGTCCCGGGCTGATGGAAATCCAGTTGAGCTATAAACCTAACGCCGATCTGCCAGACGTGGTGCGTTCTATTACCGCGCTGCTCAAGGAGCGGCACGGGCGCGAAGATTTCACGCTGATCCCGCAGGAAAAAGCGCTCGAGGTGTTAGGCTCGGTGCTGGATGTGATTACCTTCGCGGTAGGGGCACTGGGCGGGATTTCCTTGCTGGTGGGCGGCGTGGGCATTTTGACCATCATGACCATGGCGGTTACCGAACGCACCGCCGAGATCGGCTTGCTGCGTGCCTTGGGCGCGCGCGAGCGACAAGTGATGACACTGTTTCTGGGTGAAGCGATAGTGCTGTCCGCACTGGGCGGGTTCGCCGGGCTGGCGCTTGGAATCGGTATTGCGCAGGCATTGCACTGGTTGGTTCCGGCGTTGCCGGTACATACGCCGTGGCTGTTTGCGGTGGTTGCTGAGTTGAGTGCGGTCTGCATCGGTCTTGTAGCGGGCGTCACGCCTGCCATGCGCGCGGCGCGGCTTGATCCGGTGGAGGCGTTGCGTACGGAGTGATGCACAAGCAATTCATACAACATGAAATGAACAATAAAAATATCCGCTGCGATATCTTCTGTAACGTCATCGACAATTATGGCGACATTGGCGTGTGCTGGCGGCTGGCGCGGCAATTGGCAAACGAACAGGGTGTTGCGGTCAGGTTGTGGGTGGATGATTTGAGCAGTTTTGCGATGCTGTGTCCTGAAGCAGATGCGGCATCAGAAAAACAAAAATGTCGCGGCGTGGAAGTGCGCCGGTGGAGTAAAAGTTTCCCCGAAATACAGCCCGCCGACCTGGTGATCGAGGCCTTCGCCTGCCAACTGCCGGAATCCTATATTGCCGCGATGGCGGCGCAAGCGCAGCAGCCGGTCTGGATCAATCTCGAATATCTGAGCGCCGAAGACTGGGTGCAGGGCTGCCATAAACTGCCTTCGCCGCATCCGAATCTTCCGCTGACAAAATATTTTTTCTTCCCCGGGTTTACTGCGCAAACCGGCGGTCTGTTGCTGGAGCGCGATCTGTTGGCGCGACGCGATGCATTTCAGAACGATGCCGTACAGCAGCAGGCATTCTGGCAATCCGTCGGCATGGAAAAGCCCGCGGCAGACACGCTGAAAATCTCGCTGTTCGCCTATGAAAATGCCGCGCTGCATGGCTTGTTCGATGCATGGACGACCAGCCCGCAACCGGTGCTGTGCTTAGTGCCGGAAGGCCGCATCCTGCCGCAAGTCGGGCAATATTTCGGTGACCATACGCCGCACGCGGGTAGTATCTATGCGCGCGGTAACCTGCGCATGCGCGTGCTGCCGTTCGTTGAGCAGGAACGCTATGACCTGCTGCTGTGGGCTTGCGATATCAACTTCGTGCGCGGCGAAGATTCTTGCGTGCGCGCCCTGTGGGCAGGCCACCCGTTCGTCTGGCAAATTTATCCTCAGCATGATGCAGTGCACTTGAAAAAACTGCATGCCTTTCTCAGTTTATACAACAGCCAACTCAGCAGGTCTGCAAGCCAAGCACTACAGGGTTTGTGGAACAGCTGGAATAGTGGTGATCTGAAAATCCAAACCCCCCTTGATCCCCCCTTGTCAGGGGGAGTGGCGCATTCTCCTCCCCTGACTGCGGAAGGGTCGTTGCGCAGTAGCGGGGAATCCTCCGGCGTACTCCTTGCGGGTACAAGGAGAGGCCGGGAGGGGTTGAGTCAAGTCAGCACCACCGCTAGGGAGGCATGGCCTGCCTTTGCAGCCGAACTCAGTGAGTTGAACCAGCATGCGCAACATTGGTCGCGACAACTGACCGAAAACAATCTGGCTTTGAATCTGCTGGATTTTTGCAGGGAAATCGGTAGAATGCGCGCCTTGAAAAGTGAAGGGCAGTCATCATGAAAACAGCACAGGAAGTACGCGCAGGTAATGTCATTATGGTGGGCTCCGACCCGATGGTCGTGCTCAAGTCAGAATACAGCCGTTCCGGCCGTAACGGCTCTGTCGTCAAGATGAAAATGAAAAATCTGCTGACTGATTCCGCCAAGGAAACCGTATACAGCGCCGATGACAAATTTGAACAGATCATGCTGGATCGCAAGGAAGTCACGTACTCTTACTTTGCCGACCCGATGTATGTGTTCATGGATGGCGAATACAACCAATATGAAATCGAAGCTGAAAGCATGGGCGATGCGATCAACTACATCGAAGACGGCATGGCTTGCGAAGTGGTGTTCTACAACGATAAAGCCATCTCGGTGGAGTTGCCCAACACCATCGTGCGCGAAGTTGTTTACACCGAACCCGCCGTGCGTGGCGACACGTCCGGCAAGGTGATGAAGCCGGCCAAAATCAACACCGGTTTTGAACTGCCCGTCGCCGCCTTCATCGAGATCGGCGACAAAATCGAAATCGATACCCGCACCAACGAATTCAAAAAACGCGCTTAACCGTAGTCCGTGAATGCATGAAAAGGCCAGCCGCCCGGTTGGCCTTTTTATATCCACCCCTAAAACTCCTTCCTCTTCAAGGGGAGGGCTAGGGTGGGGCGTAAAAAGTTTTCCGTAAGTCACTTGAAATTTTAACTGCTACCCTAATATTTTCGGCACGGGGTCGTCCCGGATTTAAAAAATGTTAGGAGAATAAAATGCTCAACCTAATGCGCTACAAACCTGCTGATGATGCATTTGACGATTTATTCCGTGGCTTTTTAATGCGGCCGATTGGTTTTGATGGCCAGCAACAGGATATCCAGATCAAGGTGGATGTGAACGAAGATGACAAAGCTTATATCGTCCATGCCGATATTCCTGGCGTAAAAAAAGAGGACATCCATGTCACCATTGATGGCAGCCATGTCGCAATCAGTGCGGAAATAAAAAATGAAAAAGAAGTGAAAGACGGCGAGAAAACCCTGCGCAGGGAACGCTATTACGGCAAAGTATCACGCGTGTTTTCCTTGACGGAAGATGTGGACGATGAAACTGCCGAGGCTAAATATAATAATGGCGTGCTGGAATTGCGCTTGCCGAAACGAGCCAGCACCAAATCCAAGACTCTTGCGATTCATTAAGAGAGTAGGGTGGCTTTTTAGGCGGTCAAGTTGGTTAGCTTGACCGCTGCTTTGTGCTGAGAAGGTAGGTGAAAAAATAGGGTTAGGTTTACAGCGCTAGAAAAAAGCAAAAAGCCTTATTCAAAGCAGTAAAGATGTGGTGTCAGATTTTGATGGCTCGCGTAAGCAGGTACTCGTGACGGACGACATTGTCACGCAGATACTCGCTGACCAATTCATCCACTTCCTTGCGCCACGAAGCGAGCCTTGCGGGGTCTTGCTGTAGAGCCTGGACAGTCCGGATGAAAGGACCCGCCTTGGCTTCCTGCAACAAGCGCACAGACTGCGGGCTAAGCGCCGGGATTCCCATGATTCCCCGCTCGAAGTGCTGATGTTTTACGCTGTCCCCCAGCCGTTGCCGCACGATAGCGACCTCTCCCCACTGTACCGGCGACGCGACGCCTTGGGGCGGCGGGACATACTTGGCGTTCAAACTGAACAGACGTCCGATCAATTGCTCGCCGGGCCATGTGGCGAAGGCAATGACCCCGCAGGGTTTCAAGACGCGCAGCATCTCGGCCATCGCGACCTCTGGTCGCGGCGCGAACATATGTCCGAACTGGCTTAAGACAACATCGAAGGAAGTGTTCGTAAAGGGAAGAGCTTCGGCATCTCCTTCCTTCCAGATAATATCGTCGTGATCGGCTACCGCAGCGCTTTCCCTGGCCTGTGCGAGAAGTTCAGGGGTAAGGTCAAGTCCGGTCGCCTTGGCTCCTATTCGACGCGCCGTGATCGCAACCACACCGGTACCCGTCCCGACATCCAGCACCGTCTGGCCGTCGGTCACATTGGCAAAGCGAACCAGATGTCCGGCTACGGGCGTAGTGAAGACGGCAAGGTCGCCGAAATTTCCCATGGCCCAGGTTTCACGTTGTTTGGATTTGAATTCCGCAATTGGATCCTTGTCCATGCTCCCTCCTTAGAATGTTTGAGTCGCTTATAAAGCTGATAGCGCAAGCGTGATTTATAGCTGAAATGGATAGAGATGAGCGACCCTTGCTGGCAAGATACGAGTTGCCGAAACAAATATCAACGCCCGATTTGGATACTACGCAACGCACTGGAATAATGCAACGCTGGCTTGTGATTCAGCACGAATTGCTACCCAAGTTAAAAGTTAAAAGGGAAGAAACCAAAGGTACCGAGAAACCAAAGGTACCGAGAAACCAAAGGTACCGGAGTCGATTTGTTGTGGCGAGCTACGTTCGCCGGAAATTGGCCATCCTGGCCAGCCAACGCGCCTGTATGCGCGTTGTCGTT
>JBDTPU010000294.1:0-6139 GCA_039932535.1 Gallionella sp.
CGCATCGCTGAATCAAACCGGAGCCACTATGCTACGCTCAACTACTTCCGAGCTGCGGCAGCGTCGGCACGATCGAAGTAGCGGACCGTCGCTGTTGTGAACGGCTTGCAGAACGTCGTCATTCCGTGCTGCCACCTCGTTTCCCCGACCATCACGAGCCGTTCGATATCGGCGAAATGTTCGACGCCAAACTTGAAATCTTCCCAAGCCGCGCTTACTTCCCAGCCGTGGAAGCCGGTCATGTCGAACAGCAGGCGCAATTTTCCGTGCTCGCGCACGAGTCGCTCGACCTCGGGTACAAATTGCTCAAAATATAAAGACATGCAGTTGCCACAGATACGATATGCCGTGCGTGTAGAGCGTTCATGGTAACTTTATGAGACCTTGTTATCTGCGTCTGTGCGTAACCGCACACTTGACGTTTCAGGGGCAATCAAACGTCGCGTGGGCTACCAACCCTTCCGGGAACTAGCCGGCAGCTTGGGCAGGGCTTGTGAAGCCCAACAAAATATTGCGACTCATGTATTACATTCAAGGCCCAACACTTGCCGTTCATGTTGAAGGACTCTGCCGAATTTAATGTGGTCGACAGCGAATGCAGGGTTCTCGGCCTAAGCAGAAGTTGAGAGTTGCTTCTGTTTTGCGCTAGGAGGCGGACATCATGAGTACCGTCTGTAAAGTCTGTAGCGTGCCCATATCGGACATCAAGGTTTCTTGTGTGCATCTATATTGTGACCGAACGGTTGTTTAAGGAAAACTATCTGTTACCCATCTGGATTTTATCTGTCTGGTTCGCCGATGTTGCCGGCCAATTCTGTACTTGCTGCCAAACCTGTTCTACCGCGGGCGGCAGTTTGTCCATGTGTTTCAGGAAAAGTGCCAGCGTCCATATCTCCTCGTCCTTGAGTGTGTAGCCGAACGAAGGCATGCCGGTCAGACGGATGCCGTGTTTGATCTTCCAGAATGATTCGCCTTCCGGGTCATCCTCAACCCCGTCGGTCGCCAACTGTGGCGGCTTTTGATAAAGACCCTTCGCGATTGGAGATGGCGACTTGTCGCCTTTCGCCGAACCATGGCAAACGGCGCAGTTTTGAGCGAAAAGATGAACGCCCTCGAGCAGATTCTGATCGTTTAGTGCCACCGGATTTTCCGCCTTCGGGGCGACGCGGCTCAGCGTCGCGTCCAGCGACGTGCTGGCCATCCAGGTTTCCAGCCAGCCTGGTTTTGCATCAGCATTCGCCGGAATCAAACCGCTTTCCACCAGAGCAAAAGCGCCAATCATGGAAACCCCGATGGAAACCCCGATTGTGATCGCCACTCCTGAAACAATACCTTTCAACATCACATCTCCTTATTAACTGACTGCCTGTAACGAAATATCGATCCGACTCCATCGTGTGCCTCATGCAAACTCACGGTTCCGCCCAAACGGACTGCAGCTTCTCTTGCGATAGCAAGGCCAAGTCCGCTCCCCCCGGCAACAGTGCCGTCGATCCGGTAAAATGGTTCGAATACACGGTCGCGTTCCAACACCGGGATCCCCGGGCCGTCGTCGACAACTTCGATCACGGCGCTATCGTTTTCGGAAAGCAACCTCAACGTGACTTTGCCGCCCGCAGGCGTGTACTTGATGGCGTTCTCAAGCGCATTCTTGAATATCAGACGCAGTGCCTCCGGATCAGCGTGCAAAGAAAGTGAATCGATCTCTTCGATACCAAGATCGACATTTCTGGCCTCGGCAAGCGGCAGATATTCGGCCACCAATTCGCGAGCCATAGCTGAAACATTGATATTGGATTCGACGCTCTCTCTCGATTGTGTTCTAGCCAGGCTGAGCAATTGCTCGGTCAACAGTCGTGCACGCGAGATGCCTTCTTGCAACGGTGCGACTCTTTCACGCACAACTTCGATAGAACCGGCACTCATCAAATTTTGAGCCTGAAGCGACAGTGCGGTAAGTGGGCTGCGCAGTTCATGCGCCGCATCAGCGATGAAGCGCCGCTGTTGTGACATAAGAAGATTCACCCTGCCAAGCAAACGATTGATCGCATGTACAAAGGGAGTGATCTCGAGCGGGAGGCCATCATCGGAGACAGGCAGGGGGCGTTCTGCCGACTGCGAGTCCAAGCTGGCGGAGAGCAGCATGACCGGTGCAAGTTCTTTGCGTACGATATAGACAATCAGTCCGACCAGGACAGGTAGGAGGAGCAGTAAGGGAATCAACGTAAACAGTGCGCTGTTGAAGGCGATCTCATCACGCACTGCGGTCGGCTGTGAAACGACCTTGTGGTTGCCGTTATTGTCTTCGCTGACAAAGACACGCAGTTCTTCTGAGCCATTATCCAGCGTTTGCAGTCCAGGAGATAGATCGGATTTGAGCCATGCGGGCGTATTATTGCTAGGTAAATAGAATATGGAGATATTGGATTCCTGATCGGTAATCCTGTCATTATCCGTATCTAATTGTTGTGAATTCGATGTAATAGGTACACCAGTCCTGCCAACTGAAAGTTTGGCAATCTGTCGCAACATGTCATCCTGGAGTTCTCTTGCATCAGAGTAGGCCAGGCTGAACGAAGCGACCGCGGCGATCAGGCCGGCAAGGAGGATGACGATTGCCGATACTATCGATAGATGCCGCTGCAAAGATCGCTTCATGCAGGTCTTTCCACCATCCAGCCCGCACCGCGAACATTTTTGATGACACGCGCACCAAGTTTCTTGCGTACTCCGTGTATCAGAAAATCCACGGCATTGCTTTCTACTTCTTCATTCCAGCCATAGATACGTTCTTCCAACTCGGCTCGTGTAAGTATCGCACCCGGGCGCAGCAGCATTGCATGCAGTAGTGCGAATTCGCGGGCACTGAGGATCTCAACCACATCCTCGCAGCGCGCCTCGTGGGTCGCCTGATCCAAGGTCACAATACCGTTGGAGAGCAGCGCGGCTGCCTGCCCGCCCTGACGACGGACGATGGCTCGCAGTCGTGCCAGCAATTCGTTGATATCGAAAGGCTTCACCAGATAATCATCCGCACCGATATCCAGTCCTTTGATCTTATCGCCCACACCATCACGGGCCGTGATGACGATGACCGGCATCGTATTACCGTTCTGGCGCATGCGGTGCAGCACTTCCAGCCCGTCGCGCTTGGGCAAGCCAAGGTCCAGCAACACGGCCTGATGCTCACCCTGATCTAGCACGCTACTGGCGGTCATCCCATCCTTTACCCAGTCCACCGCATAGGCAGCATCCTTGAGCGCGATGGATATTGCCTCGCCTATCATCTGGTCATCTTCAATCAATAAAATACGCATATCATTTCAATTTGAATTACAGAAGTAAAAAACCGTCCACAAGGGACGGTTCCAGTTCAACGACTAGTCAGGATTCTTGCCTTCCGGCGCATTCTCCAGCAGTGCTCCGGTCTTGGCATCCACGCCGACTTCCTGGATGACCTTGCCATGCCGGATGTCGAAGGAATAGCGCAACCCGCTACCGCCTCCCTCGTTCTCCAGTTCGCCATCGGTGATTTTCCCCGGATGGGCTTTGAGTGCGATTGCACGCGCTTCCTCCATGCTGACCTTGGCCTTGCCGGCAAGCTCCTGGCCGGTATAGGCTGAAGCGTTCACCGTGGAGGCCACTGCTGTGATAGCCAACAAGCTCATCAGATAGCGTTTATATGTTGCTTTGCTAATAGTATCTTGATTCATGGTTACTTTCCTTTTTAAGTTGATCAAAAACGGTATCGTTATTACTTACCGTTGTGACAACTTTACCCTGCCATAATTAGTCCACCATTAGCGAACAAATAATTTGTCATCAATGCACTTGTTTTGCCGCCTTGTGTTTGAAGAGCAGAAGGCAGATCAAGATAAAACCGAATAATGCCATTGATGCAGAGTAGCGACTTAATGCCAGTCCGCCGTCACTAATGGGTTTGTCCAGAAAATCCCCCACTACCGCACCCAGCGGGCGGGTGAGAATAAAGGTCGCCCAGAACAACACAGTATGGGATATTTTGGTACGGTAATACGCTACGACAATGACCAACAACATAGCACTGAATAACAACGCAGCCCCTTCATAGCCAAGACCGGCGGTGTTGGCTGTCAAATCGCCAAGTGCAGTACCAAGGGTCTGAGAAAACATGATCGTCACCCAATAGAACATCTCGGCTTTCGGAGAGCTGACGGTGTTGACCGATACCGAGCCGAGTGTCCGATACCAGATGGCCAGAGAGGCCATCAGCAATATAAACAACAGCGACGAACCACCCACATAGCCGATACCGAGTGAACGGTCTGCGAAATCGGCCATCGTCGTGCCGACCGTGGTGGTTGCGATGATGGTTGACCAGTACAAGAACGGGTGGAAACCCTTGGCTTTGATCTGGGCCAACACAGCCACCAAAAAGATTGCCGCGAAGATACCCGTCCCAACAAGATAACCCAGGTTCATTGACATTGAGACTGCATCGCCGCCGGTTTCACCCAATGTGGTAGCCGCAATCTTGATGATCCAAAAGATCAACGTGATTTCCGGGACCTTGCTTAAAGCATACTCGCTTGATTTGTTCATGACACATTCCTTTTCATTGCTATTTAACGAGGTGGCGGAAATATTTCCAGCATGTATGCTCGTCTGATGATCGCTTCCTGCAAGTCGCATGAATATTCTCGTGGTGTAAAGGTAGCAAACAAGAATTAGTGGAGAATTAGCTAACTGATGGCAGTACCCTTCCGTCAGGAATTCAAGAAACACAATCGTCTATGCTTTGTTGCCATCGCGGCACGCCCCTGCCCTCTTTGCGACCGATCTGCAAATACCGGAGCCGGGTGCAGCCTGCGCCATAAGTGCGTTAACACACAGACACGCCATGGAGGAGCGAGCATCCTGTTAAGTGTGACTACCATTCAATGGAGCATATCCAATGCTTAACCACGAATTACGGCAGGATGACGGCATCTTGGTACTGCATCCGGAAGGGCCGCTTGAAACGGCAGACTTTTCGGCGCTGGTGAGTCAGGTAGATACTTATCTGGAGGGGCATGGAAAGCTGAATGGCGTATTGATACGCGCCAAATCGTTTCCCGGCTGGAAAGATTTCGGCGCGATGCTTGCGCACCTTCAGTTTCTGAAAGCGCATCTCAAGAAAATCAGAAAAGTTGCGGTCGTCGCGGACGGCGCCATCGCGAACATCATGCCGAACATCGCGGATCATTTCGTCCACGCGCAGGTGCAGCACTTCGATTTCACGCGCAAAGATGCCGCAATGGACTGGCTCAGGCAAACCCGCAACGTGCAGGAGAAAACGGTCGCGTGACGTGGCTTGAGTTTTTCGCCGATTAGCCCTCCACTCAGCACGACGCTGAAAGACGATTCATTTCCACATGGCTTTTTTAGCAAGTATGCGGAATTGCGCCGTCAGTAGCACCGAGCGGCAAACCCGGATGTCCACCGACAGGAAGCGCAGTGTATTGATGCACAACCGATCGAGTGACTTGGCGACGGCCATGATTATTTTCCGCCCGAATTTTTTTTCTGGATAAGCGTTTCGCTTTTTGATGCAATGCAGGCCATCAGGTCGCGCCAGGATTTTGCAAAAGACTCGGTGCCTTCGCTTTGCAGTTTGGCGGCCAGCGCCTCATCGTTGATACCCTCGCGAGTGAATTCCCCGATTACCGCTTCCACCGTTTCGGCGTCAACCTCATCAAACGGCAATACGTTTTTTACTTTGCCGTGCTCGGCGAAGGCGAGCAGGGTCTTTTCAGGGATGGTATTGACCGTATCCGGCGCAGCGAGCGCTTCAACGTAAAGCGTGTCCAAGGCTGCGGGATCCTTGGTGCCGGTGCTGGCCCACAGCAGGCGTTGCGGCCGCGCACCGGAAGCGGCCAATTTCTGCCAGCGCTTTGATGCCAGCAGATCGCGGTAGGCTTTGTAGGTGCGCATCGCGATGGCGATGCCCAGACGGTTGTTGCGAAACTCGCCCTGAGCCTTGTCCTTGACGGCTACGTCCCAGCGGCTGACGAATATCGAAGCCACCGAACCGATCTTCGGATCCAGACCCGCGGCGATACGCCGCTCGATGCCGCGCATGTAGGCTTCTGCCGCCGCAATGTAATGCTCGCGCGAGAAC
>JBDTPU010000295.1:0-4580 GCA_039932535.1 Gallionella sp.
AAGAGGCGATACCGCGCGTGTTGAAACAAACCGGATTGAGTCTGGAGGATATGGACTGGATCGAACTCAACGAAGCGTTCGCCGCGCAATCGCTGGCCGTGATCCAGGATATCGGGCTGGATCGCAACAAGGTGAATCCGCTCGGCGGCGCGATTGCGCTGGGACATCCGCTCGGGGCGACCGGCGCGATACGCGTCGCTACATTACTGCATGGATTGCGCAGGCGCAAATTAAAATATGGCATGGTCACGATGTGCATAGGGACGGGGATGGGCGCAGCGGGAATTTTCGAAGCGCTGTAAACTTGTTGCGCGTTGCAATGACTTCAAGTTCCCCCAGGTTTTTTTGAAAGGAAAAAAATGAAAAAATTATTATTGGTAATTTACTGCATATTGTTGAGCTGCACTGCGAGCGCGCTGGAAGTGGCGGAAGTAAAACTGCCGGACAGCATAAATATGGGCGGCCGTAATTTGGTATTGAACGGCGCCGGTGTGCGCAGCAAGCTGTTCTTTAAGGTATATGTCGCCGCGCTGTATCTGGTGGAAAAACAAACAGCGCCGAATGCGATTATCACAGAAGAAAATCCGCAGCGCGTCGCTTTGCATATGCTGCGGGATTTGAGCGATGAGCAATTGCTACATGCATTCAATGAGGCGATAGCGGCGAATCATACGAAAATGGAAATGACGCAGCTGGATTTTTCAATCAAACACTTGACTGAAATTTTTCATCAGGTAAAAGAAGTCAAAACCGGCGATGTCATTGCGCTGGATTATTTACCCGGCAGCGGCACACAGATCAGCGTGAACGGTATTCCACATGGGGCGATCCCGGGAGGTCAATTTCATCGCGCATTGCTGAAGATCTGGCTGGGTGAAGAGCCGGTCCAGGCTGATCTGAAATTAAAGCTGCTTGGCGGTAACTAAGTGGCCGAAGCGGAACGGTTAAATGCCGATTGCGGTGCGGCAAAATTGAATCAGGCCGCGTTGCAGCAAGCGATGCGGGTGCAGGGCGAGGCATGGCACAGTCTGGTGACCGAGCGTTGCCCGTATTTATTTGCCGATATGCCGGTGTTCATTACGTCTGCACAGTTGCAGCAGATGCATGCGGTGATTGCGGCGGTGGGGCGGGTAGTGAAATTGTCGGGCTGGGAGGATGCCAATCCCGTCATTCTCGCGAAGGCGGGAATCCAGTCAGTTGAAAATTCCTCCGCGCAGCGGAGTCCTGCTGGAAATATACCTTCGATAAACCCGCTGGATTCCCGCCTGCGCGGGAATGACAATCCTGATAATGCCCAGCCTGCCGCCCTCGGCGTATTCTTCGGTTACGACTTCCACCTGAATGCCCAAGGCGCGCACCTCATTGAAATCAACACCAACGCGGGCGGCGGATTTCTGAATGCGTTGTTGCTCGACAGCCAGCGTGATGTTGTATTACCGGGTACAGCGGTAGCCAAAACAAATCTCGATCAGGTGTTTCTCGATATGATTCGCAACGAGTGGCGATTGGAGCGCGGAGACGCGCCGCTTAAAACGATCGCCATCGTGGACGAGCAGCCGCAGGGGCAATATCTTTACCCGGAATTTTTGCTGGCGAAAAATTTATTCGAGCGCGCCGGGATTGCGGCGCATATTGCCGCGCCTCATGAGCTGCAAGTGCGCGCAGACGGTTTTTATTTTGGCGAAAATAAAATTGATCTGGTCTACAACCGCTTGACGGATTTTTCTTTGCAGCAATATCCTGCTTTGCGGCAGGCGTATGGCAGCGGGCAGATCGTGTTGACACCGCATCCATATCACTACGCGCAATATGCGGACAAGCGCAATCTGGCGCGGCTGACCGATGCGCAAGGCTTGCGCGCATTGGACGCTGACCAAGCCGACATCGCCCTTTTGCAAGCGGGGATTCCGGCCACAATAAATGTGCGAGGCGAATTCGAGTCCATGCTGTGGGCAGAGCGCAAGCAATGGTTCTTTAAGCCGCATAACGGCTACGGTGGTAAGGGCGCGTATCGCGGTGCGAATATTACGCGCCGCGTGTTCGGTGAAATCATGCAGGGCGAATATGTCGCGCAGAAATTGGTCGCGCCGAGTGAGCGTGCGATATGCGTGAACGATGCCGAGGTGTCGCTTAAATATGATGTGCGCTGCTATGTCTACGACGGACAAGTGCAACTGGTTGCGGCGCGGCTTTATCAAGGGCAGACCACAAATTTTCGCACACCGGGAGGCGGCTTTGCGCTGGTGCGTGTTGTAGAATGATGGCTATTGGTAAATGATGCAACTGATTCAGGGAAGTGAAGATGCTTTATGCTTTTCTCGCAATAGGAATCGGCTCGGCACTCGGTGCGTGGCTGCGCTGGGGTTTGGGGCTGTGGCTCAATCCGGCGTTGCCGGAATTGCCGCTGGGCACGCTGTCTGCCAATTTGATCGGCGGTTATCTGGTCGGGCTCGCAGTGGCTTTCTTTATCCACTACCCCGGTCTCTCACCGGAATGGCGGTTGCTCGTCATCACCGGCTTTCTCGGCGGCCTCACTACTTTTTCCACTTTTTCCGCAGAGACCGTTACGTTGTTATTGCGCGGGCAATATGCGTGGGGAGCGGGCATCATCGCTGCGCATCTCGGCGGCTCACTACTGATGACAGTGCTGGGTATTCAGACTTTCAAATGGCTGCAGAATTAACACGAGCATCGCGTAGCGAGACATTTTTCCCCTCGCCCTCCGGGAGAGGGTTGGGAAGTGGGCATGGTAAGTTTTATTATTGGGGATGGCATAATTTCCATGCCCGTTTAGGAGCGCGATCATGAACCTGCTTTCGTTTTACCTCAGTGAAAAACAACATCACGCCGATATGCCGTTATATGAATGGTTGCTGGAGGAGGCCAAGTCGTTGGGTGTGCACGGCGGTTCTGTATTCCGCGCGATTGCGGGGTTTGGCCGGCATGGGCGTATGCATGAAGAAACATTTTTCGAGTTGGCAGGTGGGCTGGCAGTCAAGGTAGAGTTTATTCTGGACGATGCGCTGACTGACCAATTGCTGGAGAAAATTCGCAGCCACAACATGAATATTTATTATCTTAAGCAGAAGGCAGAAGTCGGCGTTGTTTGAAATTGCTACTGTGAAAGAACGCGCAAATAATTTTTCATGGGCGAGGATCTACCAAGGTTTCATCCGTAATATTTTCAGAATCCGGCCGTCATTTTTTCCTACCAGCACCGCCTGATCCTGATATTTTGCACGTAGCGGCAAATAGCCCACCTCCGTTTCGGCTCGCCCGATCTTGAGTAAGGCGTCGTCTATCTCCGTTATATTATCCGGGTTGAGTTTCTTTAATACTGCGATGGGTTTGGCAGCTTGACCGGCTGCTGCCCCATGCTCAGCGTACGGCATATAATATTGCGGCAATTGTGGCAAATCTTTTCCGGAAAATGTGTTCAGGACTACTTCATTACTTTCCTTGAGATCGGTCGGCATTTCCGAGTAAACATAAATCGGACCGGTGATCGGCAAGGCACGAAACTCGGGATATTTGGCTCGGGCAATATCTTCGTCGCTTAATGTATTAGCGGTAACCAGGTCGAAAGAATTTTTGCTGAACACGACGAAAGCCGGACGCGCGTGAAATACCACGCTCATGCCATAGCTCAATGCGGTGATTTGCAACAGGGCGATAAACGATAAATCAAAAGTCAGCGCTTTACGGCTTTTCTTTGTATTGAAGATGATCAGGGTGATGAGGGGGCCGAGCGACACGTCTACTCCAAGCAGAATCAGCAAGACTTGCTGCCCACCAACCGCCGCGAACAGTGGGTACGGATACCAGACCAGCAGCATGAGCGCGAGTACCGCTGTCGCAATGGTCACGCTTATGGACAGGTGGATGAGGGAGGCTTTCCAGCGTGACATAACGGTTAATTTTTAAAGTGTTGGGCGGTAAGTTTATCACCCCGCAAAAAAATCCTTCACCTTGTTCATCCAGGACTTTGCGCGCGGGTTGTGGAGGTCGTTATCCTTGTCGTTGATCGCTTCGAACTCATGCAACAATTCTTTCTGGCGGGCAGTCAAATTCACCGGCGTTTCCACCGCGACATGGCAATGCAAATCGCCATGAGTGGAACTGCGTACGCCCTTGATACCCTTGCCGCGCAAGCGGAATATTTTTCCGCTTTGCGTCTCGGCGGGAATCTTGATGGTTGCCACTCCATCCAGTGTGGGAATTTCGATGGAGCCGCCGAGCGCGGCAGTGCTGAAGCTGATCGGCATTTCGCAATGCAGATCATTGTGGTCGCGCTGGAACACCGCATGCGGCTTGGTGTGTATCACTACATATAAATCGCCGGGAGGTCCGCCATTGGCGCCATGCTCGCCTTCGCCGGAGAGGCGGATGCGATCTTCGTTGTCTACGCCCGCCGGAATTTTTACCGACAGCGTCTTGTGTTGTTTGATACGTCCGTTACCGTTGCAATCCTTGCATGGCGAGGTGATCATCTTTCCGGTGCCGTGGCAGCGCGGGCAGGTTTGCTGGATGGAAAAAAACCCTTGCTGCATGCGCACCTGGCCATGACCGGCACAGGTGGT
>JBDTPU010000296.1:0-1917 GCA_039932535.1 Gallionella sp.
GCCCCGTCCTATATGCCGATCATGCAATATGCCGACAATCGTATGTTGCGCGAAAAAATGTACCGGGCTTACGGCACGCGCGCCAGTGAGTTTGGCAAACCCGAATGGGACAACACTGCGTTGATAAATGAAATCGTCAAGCTGCGCGGCGAAGAAGCGCAGCTGCTCGGCTTCGCCAACTTCGGCGAATTGTCACTGGCGAGCAAGATGGCGAATTCGCCGCAGCAAGTGATCGAGTTCATGCGCGAGTTGGCGCAACGCGCGCGGCCGTTTGCGGAAAAAGATTTATTCGAGCTGCGCAAATTTGCGCATGAGGAACTGGATCTGGATGACCCTTCGACTCCGCTCAGGACAGGCCTGCAATCCTGGGATGTGGGCTATGCCAGCGAAAAATTACGCGAACAACGCTACGCTTTTTCCGAGCAGGAAGTAAAACAATATTTTCCCGAAGATGCGGTGCTGCCCGGCATGTTCAAATTAGTCGAGACGCTATATGGCTTGCAGATCAAGGCGTCCAGCGCGCCTCTGTGGCATGGGGATGTGCGCTTCTTTGATATTCGCAATCGGGAAGGCCAACTTGTTGGTCAATTTTATCTCGACTTATATGCCCGCAATAGCAAACGCGGTGGGGCGTGGATGGACGATGCAATCACGCGTCGCCGTCTGACTTCCGGTATCCAAACCCCGGTCGCTTATCTGAATTGCAATTTCTCTGCACCGATTGGCGGAAAACCAGCCATGTTCACCCACGATGAGGTCATTACGCTGTTCCACGAATTCGGTCACGGTCTGCATCATCTGCTCACCGAAGTGGAAGACCTCGGTGTGTCCGGCATCAACGGCGTGGAATGGGATGCAGTCGAGCTGCCCAGCCAGTTCATGGAAAATTTCTGCTGGGAATGGGAGGTGGTGCATAGCATGACGCGCCACGTTGATACCCAGGAAAAACTGCCGCGCGCATTATTCGACAAGATGCTTGCCGCGAAGAATTTCCAGAGCGGCTTGCAGACGCTGCGCCAGATCGAATTCTCGCTGTTCGACATGCTGATGCACAGCAACTTCGAGGCGGGCGGCGGAAAAAGTATCCTGCAACTGCTGGACGAAGTGCGTGCCGAAGTCGCGGTGCTGATCCCGCCCGCGTTCCACCGTTTCCCGCACAGTTTTTCGCACATCTTCGCCAGTGGTTATGCGGCGGGCTATTACAGCTACAAGTGGGCGGAAGTGCTGTCCGCCGATGCATACAGCCTGTTCGAGGAGAACGGCGTGCTGAATCCGGATGTCGGCGCGCGCTTCCGCAGCGAGATACTGGCGATGGGCGGCAGCCGCGACGCGATGCAATCTTTCGCCGCATTCAGGGGTCGCGAGCCGAGCATGGAAGCATTGTTGCGGCATAATGGACTGCTCGAAATTTATTAAGGAGACAAAATGAAATATGCCATTTTGTTGTTGGCTTGTTTGGCCAATTCAAGCGTGCAGGCAGGTGAGTTATACCGCTGGGTGGATTCGTCCGGTGTGGTGCATTACAGCGATGTACCTTCTACCAATGCGGAAAAAATTGACTCCAGAAAATTTTCGGACGGCGCCACGCCGGGCGAAAACCTGTCTTATGAAACGCGCCGCGCGCAACAAAATTTCCCGGTCACCCTTTACGTTGCCGATGGCTGTGGCGAGATGTGCGATCAGGCGCGCAGCTTGTTGAACAAGCGCGGCGTCCCGTTCAGCGAAAAATGGCTGCGCACCAAACAAGATGTGGATGACTTCAGGCACTTATCCGGCTTCGATGGCATCGTTCCCATACTGGCGATAGGAAAGAATTTTTTGAAAGGTTTTTCGGAATCACAATGGAATAGTGAATTCGACCTCGCAGGCTATCCGAAGACCGCGCCCTATCGCGCCCCGAACACATCTTCAACTCCC
>JBDTPU010000297.1:0-8399 GCA_039932535.1 Gallionella sp.
GGCCCGAATATCTTGGCGCAGAACAGCCCATCACGCTCCGGTTTGAAGGTACGGTAGTTGATGGTTTCCGGTTTTTTGACTTCGCCGTAAGACCAGGAACGAATTTTTTCCGGCGACGCAAGACCAATCTTGATCGCGTCGAACTCTTCTTTTTGTGTGACCTGCTTGAATAAATCCAGTAATGATTTCATTTGAGGCTCCTAAAATCCGGTGAAACGTGAAATGTGAAATGTGAAACGTGCGGAGGTCTTACCCTTCACGTTTCACCTTTCACGTTTTTTAATGTCTTACCAAATCCATATCGATCGCCAGGGAACGAATTTCCTTGATGACCACGTTGAAAGATTCCGGCATGCCGGCATCGATCTTGTGTTCACCTTTGACGATGCTTTCATAAACTTTAGTACGTCCGGCCACGTCATCAGACTTGACCGTGAGCATTTCCTGCAGGGTATAAGCCGCGCCATATGCTTCCAGCGCCCACACTTCCATTTCACCGAAACGCTGACCACCGAACTGCGCCTTGCCGCCCAGCGGCTGTTGCGTCACCAGACTGTATGGCCCGGTGGAACGCGCGTGCATCTTGTCATCCACCAGATGGTGCAACTTCAGAATGTGCTTGTAGCCGACCGTCACTTGACGATCGAATGCCTCGCCAGTCCGACCATCGTGCAGCGTGGTCTGGCCGGACAACGGCAGATCGGCCAGTTCCAGCATGTACTTGATTTCTTCTTCACTGGCACCGTCGAACACCGGCGTCGCAAACGGCACGCCATGTTTCAGGTTGCGGCACAACTCGATGATTTCATCGTCATTGAACGCTTCCAGATCGACGACCTGCCCGTTCTGATGGTTGTAAATCTTGCCGAGAAATTTTCGCACCTCGGAAATTTTGGCGTTGGTTTGCAACATCAGGTCGATCTTCTTGCCCAGACCTTTGGCAGCCCAGCCCAAATGCGTTTCCAGAATCTGGCCGATATTCATCCGCGACGGTACACCGAGCGGATTCAACACCACATCCACCGGCGTACCATCCGCCATGTATGGCATGTCTTCCACCGGCACGATGCGCGACACCACGCCCTTGTTGCCGTGGCGGCCGGCCATCTTGTCGCCGGGTTGCAGACGGCGCTTCACTGCGACATACACCTTGACCATTTTCTGCACCCCGGCTTGCAGCTCATCGCCTTGGGTCAGTTTTTTCTTTTTCAGTTCAAACGCGGCATCGAATTCGGCACGCTTCTGTGCCAGACCTTCTTTGACCTGCTCCATCTGCGCGGCGACTTCATCATTGGCCACGCGAATGTCGAACCATTGATGATGCTCCACACCTTGCAGATATTCTTTGCTCAGCTTGGTGCCTTTAGCCAGTTTTTTCGGACCGCCATTCGCCACCTTGTTGTGCAGCAGCTTTTCCAGCCGCGCGAATACGTCGCCTTCCACAATACGCATCTGATCCACCAGATCCTTCTTGTAGCGATTCAGTTCGTCATCAATGATCTGTTGCGCACGCTTGTCGCGTTGCAGACCTTCGCGGGTGAACACCTGCACATCGATCACCGTTCCCGAACTCCCCGTCGGCACACGCAAGCTGGTGTCTTTCACATCGGATGCTTTCTCGCCGAAAATCGCGCGCAACAGTTTTTCTTCCGGCGTCAACTGAGTTTCGCCCTTGGGCGTCACCTTGCCGACCAGCACATCGCCCACCGCAACTTCCGCACCGATATGCACGATGCCACATTCATCCAGACGCGCCAACTGCGCTTCGGCCAGATTCGGAATATCGCGGGTGATTTCTTCCGCACCGAGCTTGGTATCGCGCGCCGCGATGGTCAATTCTTCGATATGGATGGAAGTGAAGCGATCCTGCGCCGAAACGCGCTCGGAGATCAGAATCGAATCCTCGTAGTTGTAACCGTTCCATGGCATGAATGCGACCAGCATGTTCTGACCGAGCGCCAATTCGCCCATGTCGGTGGAAGCGCCGTCAGCCACCACGTCGCCGCGTGCGATCACATCGCCCACCTTGACCAGCGGACGCTGGTTGATGTTGGTGTTCTGGTTGGAGCGGGTGTATTTGGTCAGGTTATAAATATCTACGCCGACTTCACCGGCAGTGGTTTCGTCGTCATTGACGCGCACCACGATACGGGCAGCATCCACATAGTCGATACGCCCACCACGCCATGCTTGTACGGTCGTGCCGGAGTCCACCGCCACGGTGCGCTCAAGCCCGGTACCCACCAGCGGCTTTTCAGCGCGCAGGCATGGCACTGCTTGTCGTTGCATGTTGGCACCCATCAACGCACGGTTGGCATCGTCATGTTCCAGGAACGGAATCAGCGAAGCCGCGACCGACACCACCTGCGAAGGCGACACGTCCATGTATTCCATTTGATCCGGTGCAGCCAACACAAACTCGTTGTGGTGACGAGCAGAAACGATGTCGTTGGTGAAGTGGCCCTTCTTGTCCAGCTCGGCATTCGCCTGGGCGATGGTGAACTTGCCTTCTTCGATCGCCGACAGATAATCGACTTCGTCGGCCACTTTGCCCTTGGTCACTTTACGGTATGGCGTTTCGATGAAACCGTATTCGTTGGTGCGCGCATATAGCGCCAGCGAATTGATCAGACCGATGTTCGGGCCTTCCGGTGTTTCGATCGGGCACACGCGACCATAGTGGGTCGGATGTACGTCGCGCACCTCGAAGCCCGCACGTTCGCGAGTCAAGCCGCCCGGTCCCAACGCGGAGATACGACGCTTGTGCGTGATCTCGGACAGTGGATTGGTTTGATCCATGAACTGCGACAACTGGCTGGAGCCGAAAAATTCCTTGACCGCCGCCGAGATCGGCTTGGCATTGATCAGGTCATGCGGCATCAGATTGTCGGTCTCGGCCTGGCCGAGGCGTTCCTTGACGGCGCGCTCCACACGGGCCAAGCCGGCGCGGAACTGGTTCTCTGCCAACTCGCCCACGGCGCGCACGCGACGGTTGCCGAGATGATCGATGTCATCAATTTCGCCATGCCCGTTACGCAGCTCGACCAGTATCTTCACCACGGCGACGATATCTTCGTTGGCCAAAATCGATGAGCCGGTCAGCTCTTCGCGTCCGACACGGCGATTGAATTTCATCCGGCCAACCGCAGACAAATCATAGCGTTCGTCATTGAAGAACAAACCATTGAACAGGTTTTCCACCGCGTCTTCGGTGGGCGGTTCGCCGGGGCGCATCATGCGATATATCGCTACGCGCGCTGTCCATTGGTCGACCGATTCATCGGTGCGCAGGGTTTGCGAAATGAACGCGCCATGATCCAGATCGTTGGTGTACAAGGTATGAATTTTCTTGACGCCTGCCTCCTGCAAAGTATGCAATAACGCTTCGGTGATCTCGTCGTTGGCGTTGGCGATGATTTCGCCGCTCTCCTTGTCCACTACATTTTCCGCGATCACACGGCCGATCAGGAATTCTTCAGATACATCCAGCTTGGATATGCCAGCCTCTTCCATTTCGCGGATATGGCGCACCGTGATGCGCTTATCCTTGGCCACAATGACCTTGCCGGATTTGCCCAATATATCAAAGCGTGCGGTATCACCGCGCAGGCGTTCCGGCACCACTTCAAATTGCATGCCCTTCTTGCCCAGATGGAACGCGTCAAACTCGAAGAACATCTTGAGCATGTCTTCATTGCTGTAACCCAGCGAACGCAACAGGATCGTGACCGGCATCTTGCGGCGGCGATCGATACGGAAGTACACGTAGTCCTTCGCATCGAATTCAAAATCAAGCCATGAACCGCGATACGGAATGATGCGCGCCGAAAATAACAGCTTGCCGGAGGAATGGGTCTTGCCGCGATCATGCTCGAAGAATACGCCGGGCGAACGGTGCAGCTGTGACACGATGACGCGCTCGGTGCCGTTAATCACAAACGAGCCGGTATGGGTCATCAGCGGAATCTCGCCCATGTACACTTCCTGCTCTTTCACTTCCTTGACCGTGGGCTTGGAGGCCTCCTTGTCCATGATGGTCAGGCGCACCCGGGCGCGCAGCGGGGACGCATAAGTCAAGCCGCGCTGACGGCATTCCTTCACATCGAACGGCGGCATGCCGAGTTGGTAGCTGACAAAATCGAGACGCGCATTTTTAGAATGGCTATGGATCGGAAAAATGCCATTGAAGGCAGCCTGCAAGCCATCATTCTTGCGTTGTTCCGGCGGGGTATACGCCTGCAAAAATGCGGCGAAAGATTCCAATTGAGTAGACAACAGGAAAGGAACCGGCAAAGCACCGACTCGCTTTGCAAAACTTTTACGGATACGTTTTTTTTCGGTAAAAGAGTAGCTCATATAATCTCCACGATTAAGGAAAACGAAGTTAACAAAGTTAACGAAGTTTCAGTGCAGGCTAACCTTTAGGTTATGCCGGAACTAAAAACAGCATTTCAGTCTCCACATAACCGGAAGGTTATGCGGAGCCAAAAGACAGGGGACAGGGAACATTCATGGCTTCCTGACCGCTGTCTTTTTAAAGCGGCAAAAGGCTGACGGGAAAACCGTCAGCCTTTCTACAACATACAACCTTACTTGATTTCGGCAACCGCGCCAGCGTCAATCAATTGTTTCAGAATTGCGTCGGCATCCGCCTTGGAAATACCTTCTTTGACAGCCTTGGGCGCGCCATCAACCACATCCTTGGCTTCCTTCAAACCCAGACCGGTAATAGTGCGAACCACCTTGATCGTATTCACCTTGTTATCGCCTGCGGCTTTTAAGATCACACTAAATTCAGTTTGTTCCGCAACTGCAGCGGCACCACCGCCGGCAGCAGGTCCGGCCACAGCAACCGCTGCGGCAGACACGCCGAATTTTTCTTCCATTTGCTTGATCAGTTCAGACAGTTCCAGCACCGTCATCTTTGCGATCGTATCCATCACACCAGCATTAGTTGCAGACATATTGTTCTCCTAATTTCGTTCAGTTAATTCAAAAATATCAAGCGGCGGTCGCGGCTTCGTTCCCTTCGACATTGCTCAGGGCATGCTTGTCGCGGATCGCAGCCAGCGTACGCACAAACTTCGCAGTCGTCGCATTCATGGTTGCCATCAGGCGCGCAATCAGCTCGTCGCGGCTTGGTGTTGCAGCTAGCACAGCGACTTGCGCCGCAGACATCACGGAGCCGCTCATTGAACCAGCCTTGATCACCAGCTTGTCATTGGTTTTGGCAAAATCGAATACCACTTTTGCCGCGGCGACTGGATCAGCACTCATGCTATATACAAGCGGGCCAACCATTTTTTCAGCCAGTGCTTCAAATGGCGTTCCTTGCACCGCACGCCGTGCCAAGGTGTTTTTCAACACATGGAAATACACCCCGGACTTACGTGCATTAGCACGCAGCTTGGTAATGTCAGCGACCTGGATGCCACGGTATTCTGCCAAGACGATAGTTTGCGCCAGCGCCACTTGGGCACTGACCTCCGCTACCACAGCTTGCTTTTCTTGCAGATTAAGACTCAAGTTTTCCTCCAGTTTCCGAAATGCACTTGCGGACATTTCTCAAAATTCATATTTCATCCCAACTACTGCGTTGCGCTAAAAATTTCTTGCTCATATATAAACATATACAGCGCTGCGAAATTTTTAACGCGCCTTGTATTTGGGCGAACTATAAATTTTTAGAAA
Organism: Gallionella sp.; assembly: GCA_039932535.1. Classification (GTDB taxonomy): domain Bacteria; phylum Pseudomonadota; class Gammaproteobacteria; order Burkholderiales; family Gallionellaceae; genus Gallionella. Next base: position 5,692 of record JBDTPU010000297.1, read on the forward strand.
CCTCCTGCACATACATCCCATCGTTTACAAACAGCGACCTTGAGTCAGGAGAACAACATTACCTGCTCGCGGGCGCACCATCTACGGGGGAATCAGAGAACAGAAGACGGAAAACATAACCAGCGACTTAGCCAGCGTCTTTTGCTGGGTTAGTCGAATGGCCAGTTGTTTTATCAGAGGGCTGAAACCCTCCTGCACCATCAACAGCCTGCCGAACATTAAGCCTTGCGGCTCCACCGGTCTCGGACGCTGCAAGTACGCCAGCACTCCAAAACTTATGCCGACGAAATAACTCGTCGGCGAATTTGAAACAATCAGGCTGCGGTCAAGCTCGCCTGTTCAACGCGTATCCCCGCACCCATTGTGCTGGAGATTGAAACTTTTTTCAGGTACATGCCTTTGGAGGCCGCAGGTTTGGCTTTGTTCAATGCTTCCACCAAGGCCAGCAGATTCTCACGCAAGGCTTCGGGAGCAAACGAAGCGCGCCCGATGGTGCATTGAACAATCCCGTTCTTGTCGGTTCGATATTGGACTTGACCGGCCTTGGCATTCTTCACCGCACCCGCTACGTCAGCGGATACCGTACCCACTTTAGGGTTAGGCATCAAGCCACGCGGGCCGAGTATCTGACCCAATTGGCCGACCAGACGCATTGCGTCCGGGCTGGCGATCAGCACATCAAAATTCAGATTGCCGCCCTTGATGGACTCGGCCAAATCTTCGAAACCGACGATGTCGGCTCCGGCTACCTTGGCTTCTTCAGCCTTGGCGCCCTGCGCAAATACAGCGACGCGTACCGTCTTACCGGTGCCTTTAGGCAGCACTACTGAGCCGCGCACCAATTGATCTGATTTCTTCGCATCAATGCCGAGGTTGATCGCCACGTCGATGGACTCATCGAACTTGGCTCCGGCATTTTCTTTAACCAGCTTCAACGCATCGGCCAACGGATACAATTTATCGCGATTAACTTTGGCTGCAATTGCTTTATATCTTTTCGACATGTTATACGCCCTCCACGGTGATACCCATGCTGCGCGCGCTGCCAGCAATGGTGCGCACCGCTGCATCCATATCGGACGCGGTCAGATCCGGCATCTTGGTTGTGGCGATTTGCTCCGCTTGCTTGCGGGTCAGCTTGCCTACCTTGTCTGTATGGGGCGTCTTGCTGCCCTTTTGCACACCAGCGGCCTTCTTGATCAGAATGCTCGCAGGCGGGGTCTTCATGATGAAAGTGAAGCTCTTGTCCGCGAAGGCGGTGATCACTACCGGAATCGGCAGACCCGGTTCCACACCTTGAGTTTGCGCGTTGAACGCCTTGCAGAACTCCATGATGTTCAGACCGCGCTGACCCAATGCCGGGCCAATCGGGGGACTTGGATTTGCCTTGCCTGCGGGCACTTGCAGCTTGATATAGCCGACGACTTTTTTTGCCACGATACCACTCCTTATTTATGGGTTAAACGCATACTGCTCACCTCTTCAGTACGCTCCCCGGTTTAAAACAACGCGAAAGGTGAAACGTGAAAGGTGAAAAAATGCCGCACTATCCACCACCCCAACATTTCACTTTTCACGTTTCACATTTCACGCCTTCTCTACCTGCCCAAAATCCAACTCAACCGGTGTCGACCGACCAAAGATGGTCACCGCCACGCGGATTTTATTCTTGTCGTAATTAACATCCTCGACCGAACCATTGAAGTCAGTGAATGGACCTTCTTTAACTCGCACCAGCTCACCCACCTCAAACAACACCTTGGGCCTTGGTTTTTCAACTCCGGCCTGCATTTGCCGCATGATATTCTGCACTTCTTTTTCACTGATCGGCGTCGGCTTCATCGCCGAACCCCCCAGAAAACCAGTCACCTTGGGCGTACTCTTCACCAAGTGCCAGCTTTGGTCGGTCATTTCCATTTCGACCAGCACGTAACCGGGGAAAAACTTGCGTTCAGTAATACTCTTTTGTCCGGATTTCAGTTCCACCACTTCTTCGACAGGCACCAGAATCTGGCCAAATTTATCCTGCATCGCATCGCGCTGAATACGCTCCGTCAAGGTGCGCTGCACGCTTTTTTCAAACTGCGAATACGTATGCACAACATACCAATGCATAGCCATTATTCACCCCGTCCCATCATCTTGTTCACCAAGACCATCAGGCCTGCGTCCACCGCCCACAGGAACAATGCCATGGTGACGGCAAACGCAATGACCACCGCCGTAGTTTGTACGGTTTCCTTACGCGTCGGCCAGACCACGCGCTTCGCCTCAGCGACAGAATCTTTGCTAAATACAAAAAAACGCTTGCCCGGCTCACTGGTCCAAGCCACTCCGGCAGTCACCACCAAACCCATCAGCACTGAAGCCAGCTTCAGCACTGAGGCACTGGCTTGCAAGTAATAAAAGCCTGCGATACCGGCCACCACCGCCAGAAAGGCAACGACCAACTTGATTTTGTCTAGCATGCGCGATTATTCCAATTAACTTTAATAACTTGCTTAAAGCTTGTTTACTTCTGGCAGGCCAGGAGGGTTTCGAACCCCCAACCCTCGGTTTTGGAGACCGATACTCTACCAATTGAGCTACTGGCCTATTCGTGAAACGTGAAATGTGAAATGAAGAAACGGCTCTACGTTTCACATTTCACAGTTTCCTACTCAATAATCTTTGCAACCACCCCCGCACCGACAGTACGGCCGCCCTCA
>JBDTPU010000298.1:0-3334 GCA_039932535.1 Gallionella sp.
GCTGTACAGCAGCGATTTTCGGGCAGCGGAGAAACTGTTCGCACAACTGGTGCAAGTGGCCGGGCGCGCCGGGCGCGCCGACAAACCCGGCGAGGTAATTATCCAAACGGCCTTTCCGGATCATCCGTTGTTCCGCGCGCTGCAAACGCACGACTTCGAAGGCTGGGCGGCATCGCAGCTGGCAGAGCGGCAGATGGCGGGCTTTCCGCCATTCGTCTATCAGGCCATGTTGCGTGCCGAGGGGAAACAGGAAAACGAGGTATACCGTTATCTGAATGACGCGCGCGCGGCTGCTGTTGCACTAAAATATGAAGTGGAAATTTTCGGCGTGGTGCCCGCCGCGTTGCCGCGTCGCGCTAATCATATCCGCGCACAATTGTTGATACAGAGCGCGACCCGCAAGGGTTTGCAGAAATTTCTACGCGCCTGGCAAGCATCGCTGGATACGCTGGTTACGCAAAAGCTGCGCTGTTCGCTGGACATTGACCCGTTGGAGTTTTAAAGTGTCCTATAAATAATAATAAACGGACCAACATGAAATCCATACCCGCTGATTTAGCGTGACTGAATCTGCCTAATCTGCGCATGGCATCTGCGATAATGTGGATGATCAGCGTGTATGCATGGGAGTCCGATTTGAAACAGCAGAAATAATACACAAGGGGGCGTCATGAAAAAACAATCAATCGCAATCGTCGGGCTCGGCAAAGTGGGAGCAGCTTTTCTTGCGGAGCTGCTGGGGCAGCCCAATCAGAGCGTTGAGATTGTGGCTGTGGTAGAAAAAAATGATACGCCCGGATTGGCTCTGGCCAAGTCTCGCGGTATCCGGAACCTCAGTATGGATGAGCTGATCGGGATGGGTGATGGTCTCGATATTCTTTTTGAACTTACCAGTGTGGCTGCGGTGCGACACGAACTCAGGGAGAAATTGAAGGCGGCTGGCAATCATCATACGATCATCGCCACAGAAAATATTGCCCGCATGATCTGGACGTTGATTTCAAGTGGTGCGGAGATGCCGGGCGCGCATCTTAAAACGGGATATGACGTTTGACCTTTGTTGCGCTCATTCCGGCTAACACCCGCAAAAGATAATCATGTCTGTTGATTTAATCCATTCCTTATCCGCACTGGTCGACAGTGATGCCGTGCTGATTGATGAGGCCGCCATGCCATATTACACCGACTGGCGCGGGCGTTATTCCGGCCACGCGTTGGCGGTGGTGTTTCCGGCGAATACCCAGCAAGTCGCAGCAATTGTGAAGCTATGTGCTGCCAATCAAATTGCCATCGTGCCGCAGGGCGGCAACACCAGCTTGTGCGGGGGCAGCGTGCCGTTGCAACAAGATCGGCAAATCGTATTGAACCTGTCGCGAATGAAGCAGATTCTTGCAGTTGATCCCACCAATTACACCATGACCGTCGAGGCTGGCTGTACGCTGGCCAGCGTGCGTGAAACGGCAGAACAAAATGATCGTTTGTTTCCACTCGGGCTGACGGCCGTCGCATCGCATTGTGAAATCGGCGGCAATCTTTCCACCAACGCGGGCGGCGTCAGCGTATTGCGTTACGGCAACATGCGCGATCTGGTGCTGGGACTGGAAGTGGTGTTGCCGGACGGGCGCGTGTGGAATGGTTTGCGCAGCTTGCGCAAGGACAATACCGGCTACGATCTGAAACATTTATTTATCGGCGCGGAAGGTACGCTGGGCATTATCACCGCTGCCGTATTGAAATTATTTCCGCGTCCGCGCTCCACTTCTACCGCCTGCGTGGCGATTACCAACCCGGGTGCGGCGGTGCGACTGCTCGCGCATATTCGCAGCAGTTGCGGACATGCGCTGAGCGCATTCGAACTCATTTCACGTAGCAGCCTGGACCTGGTTTTCAAGCATATCGAGGATGTGCAGGAGCCGTTCATGCGGCCTTATGAATGGTATTTGCTGATTCAGGTTTCCGACGGCATGCCAGATTCGCCGGATGGCGCAGTGCGCAGCGGATTGCTGAGTTTTGGCGGTGAAGTTCTGGAGTTCGATATCGCCATCGGCACTGAGGGCGCAGAGAACTGGTGGAAGTTGCGCAAAAATATCAGCGAAGCGCAGAAGCGCGAAGGGCTCAGCATCAAGCATGATATTGCGGTGCCGGTGAGCTGCGTGGCAGCATTCATTGCGCGTGCCGATGCCGCATTGCAGAAAGTATTTCCCGGCGTTCGCATGGTGTCTTTCGGCCATATGGGTGATGGCAACATTCACTACAACATCTCCATGCCCGATGCAGCACAGAATAAAATTTTTATCGCGCAACAGGAAAATTCAGTGAACAAACTGGTGTATGAAGTGGTGCGTGAGCTCAATGGCAGCATCAGCGCGGAGCACGGCGTGGGGCAACTCAAACGCGAAATCATCCGCGACTTCAAAGATCCGCTGGAACTGGAGCTAATGCGTAATATCAAACAGGCACTCGATCCGCAGGGACTGATGAATCCCGGCAAAGTTTTGTAGCCTCTTTAGAAAACAACAGGAGACAAAAATGGCAGCGCAACCGGAAATTACCAATATGGCTTTATTCTGCGATTTTGAGAACGTGGCGCTGGGTGTGCGCGATGCGAAGTATGCGCAATTTGATATTCGAAAAGTGCTGGAGCGCTTGCTGCTCAAGGGCAGCATCGTGGTCAAGAAGGCCTATTGCGACTGGGAGCGCTACAAGGAATTCAAGGCGACGATGCACGAAGCGGCTTTCGAGTTAATTGAAATCCCGCATGTACGCCAGTCGGGCAAGAACTCGGCTGACATCCGCATGGTGGTGGATGCACTCGACCTTTGCTACACCAAGGCGCATGTGGACACTTTCGTCATCATCAGCGGCGACTCGGATTTTTCGCCGCTGGTTTCCAAGCTGCGTGAGAACAACAAATACGTGATCGGCATCGGCGTGAAGGACTCGACCTCGGACTTGCTGAGTGCCAATTGCGACGAATTTATTTTTTACGATGATCTGGTGCGCGCGCAGGAAGCGAAACAAAAACGCGCGGAGAAAAAAATACCGGTGAAAGCCGCCTCCAACAAAACCAAACAGCCGGCAGTGAAGGGCGAAGACGACAAGCGCCAGGAAGCACTCGACTTTATCGTCGAGACCGTCGAAGCGTTGATTGCCGAGCGCGGGTCAGACGAAAAGATCTGGGGCTCAATGGTCAAGACCACCATGCAGCGCCGCAGACCCGGCTTCAACGAATCATTCTATGGCTATCGCTCATTCAAGGAATTGGTGGAAGATGCGCAGAAGCACAAATTACTCGTGGTAGTGCGGGATGAAAAGTCAGGGCAATATACCATTC
>JBDTPU010000299.1:0-3105 GCA_039932535.1 Gallionella sp.
TTGCCCGCCTCATCCACGCCGAATTCAAACTTGGTATCGGCAATGATGATGCCCTTGGTTGCCGCATAATTTGCCGCTTCGCTATACAGCGCCAGCGTGGCATCACGCACTTCATTGGCGCGCGCTTCACCGAGTAATTCCACCGCTTGCGCAAACGAAATATTTTCGTCGTGTTCACCTACTGCCGCCTTGGTGGACGGCGTAAATAAAGGCTGTGGAAGCTTTTCAGCTTCGCGCAGCCCGGCAGGCAATGCGATGCCACATACCTTACCGGTCTTCTGATAATCCTTCCACCCGGATCCCACCAGGTAGCCGCGCACGATGGCCTCGATCGGCAAGGGCTTGAGCTTTTTTGCCACGAAGGCGCGTCCGCGCACCTGCGCTCGCTCCGCGTCCGTCTTGACCACCGACTCCGGCGCGATGCCGGTGAGATGATTGGCAATGACATGCTGCAATTTGTTCAACCAGAAATTCGACATGGTGGTGAGCACTTCGCCCTTGCCCGGAATCGGGTCGGACAAAATCACATCGAACGCAGACAAACGGTCGGTCTGCACTATCAATAATTTATCATCGCCGACCGCATAAATATCGCGTACCTTACCGCGATGCAAAAATGGCAAACTCTGGATATCCGATTGCTGCAGTGTTGCTGTACTCATGACGCCGCACCGAGCAGGCCAGCAATTTCCTGTTGCATACTTTCAGTGGTTTGCGGAGGGTACAAAACTTTTACCGGCTTGCCTTGGGCATCGAACAATACCAGCGTTACCCGCGCAGCATTGTTGGCGGTGATAAATGCACGTCCTTCAGGCGTGTCGAAATCGGTCAGCAGAAACTCTACGCGTCCGGCATATTTATCGCGTATGCTTTCCAGCACATGCATCAAATCAAAACTTTGCACCGCATTTTTGTCTCGTACCAGCACAACCGCCACTTTGCCTTTGCCGATGCGCGACAAATCATCGCTGTAACCGCGCGGTAAATTCATTACCGCGATTGCGACCAACAACAGCAACAATCCGATCACGATCCATTTGATTTTTCCTGGGCGTGCCGGACTTTCCGTGCGTTCATTAACTTCGCTCATATTTCCCCCTATACAATAATTACAAAGTCGGTAGAGTAGTTGCCTTGATTGCGTCCGCCTGCTTTTTGCGGAATGTCTGCAAGCGCTGCGCCAAGTCTGCATCATTCAATGCCAGCATCGCCACCACGAATAATCCCGCATTGGCCGCGCCCGCTTCGCCAATCGCAAAAGTCGCCACCGGTATTCCCTTGGGCATTTGCGCGGTGGACAGCAGCGAATCCATACCCTGCAAATATTTCGATGGCATCGGCACACCCAATACCGGCAGCGTAGTCTTGCCAGCGATCACTCCGGCCAGATGCGCCGCGCCACCGGCTCCGGCGATGAAGCAGCGCACGCCTTGCGCGCTGACTTCTTTGATATAGTCAAACAGCAGATCAGGCGAACGATGCGCGGAAATCACCCGCGCATCATAGGCTATGTCGAAATCCTGCAACTGCTTTGCGGCCTGCTGCATGATGTCCCAGTCATTGGCGCTGCCCATGAGTATCGAAACAATTGGCTTTTCGTTGGATGTTTTCAAGGTTTATTCCTCTGTGTGGTAACGGACGATGCGTTCAACTTCATTCTTCGAGCCCAGGATCACCGGCACGCGCTGATGCAGGCCGGTAGGCTTGATGTCCATGATGCGCTCATAGCCGGTGGAAGACATGCCGCCTGCCTGTTCGACAATGAAGGACATCGGATTGGCTTCGTACAGCAGACGCAGCTTGCCCGCTTTGGCCGCATCCTTGGTGTCTTTAGGATACATGAACACGCCGCCGCGGGTCAGGATGCGATGCACTTCGGCAACCATCGAGGCCACCCAGCGCATGTTGAAGTTGATTCCGCGCGCGCCGGTTTTCCCCGCGACGCATTCTTCAACATAACGCTGCACCGGCTTTTCCCAGAACCGCTCATTGGAAGAATTGATTGCAAATTCCAGCGTGTCCGCAGTAATTTTCATGTTCGGATGGGTCAGCATGAATTCGCCGATATCGCCATCCAGAGTAAATCCATTCACGCCATGACCGGTAGTGATTACCAGCATGGTAGCGGGACCATATAAAGCGTAGCCCGCACATACCTGCGTAGTGCCGGGTTGCAGAAAGTCTGCTGCGGTTGGATGCTCTATGCCTTTAGGCGCGCGCAGAATCGAGAATATCGTGCCGACGGAAATGTTCACATCAATATTGGAAGACCCATCCAGCGGATCGAACACCAACAGATATTTGCCTTTCGGATATTTCGCCGGAATGGGATAAACATCGTCCATTTCTTCGGAAGCCATGGCCGCCAGATGGCCACCCCATTCAGTGGCCTTGATAAATATTTCGTTAGTGATGATGTCCAGTTTCTTTTGCGTTTCGCCTTGCACGTTCTCGCTGCCCGCACTGCCCAGCACACCGATCAACTCGCCTTTATTGACATCATGCGCGATCTGCTTGCAGGCCATGATGATATCGCTGATCAGGCCGGTGAATTCCCCCGTGGCACTTGGGATTGCGCGCTGTTCTTCGATGATGAATTGAACCAGACTCTTACTCATGCTTTTTATTTCCTCATTATTAAAAATTTTACAGCGCGAGATTTTACCGCTTTTCCGCCTTGCCCTCTATGGCTATTTAAGGTTCTTGCTCAAGGATGGCGATACGGAGCCTCGTACAATTATGATGCGCGTCAATTTTCAAACCGCTCGTCGGTCAAGATAACCGCTCAGGAAAAATATTTGAATACACCCCGAGGCATGAGTTATTCTGCGCGTGAAATTGCGCTGCTCAAAGCCACCCTGGCCTGATGCGCTTCAAAAAATACGCGTCCATTTTAGTAGAGGTAACCCAATGCGTTTCAGCCCGATAAAATTCCTGAATGGCATGTTGTACACAGCGCCAGTATTATTTCTTACGTTAGCCTCATGCGGAGGAGGGGGTAGCAGCACGCCGAGTAGCTCACTGGCATCTGCTTATACCCTCAGCGTCAACGTCACTGGCGTCAGTGGGGTTGGCTTGGTGTTGCGCAACAATGGCGGAAATGAT
>JBDTPU010000300.1:0-2105 GCA_039932535.1 Gallionella sp.
CACATGAGCAAACCGCTGATCGCCTACATCGCCGGACTCACCGCCCCGCAAGGCCGCCGCATGGGTCATGCCGGCGCGATCATTTCATCTATTGGTGAAAGCGCCGCAGAAAAAGTAGCCATGCTGCAAGAGCTCGGCGTCATCATCTGCCCTACCCCTTCCGCGATGGGAGAGACGGTTGCGAAGGTGCTGGCAAGGATGTAGTCAGTCTAAATTAGCGCTTTGCACTATTTCAGTTTTTGCGCAAAACCCAAGTTTGAACAGGTTGAGCATTGGACAGCGTAAGTTGCATAGAAATACGAAAGGCGTCGGTTCTTCATCCTCTATCGTCCCATTGTTCGTACCTCAAGAGCGGCTTGACATAAAACTTGACTTATACTTGACACTTGATTAGCCTTTGGGCATGGCATACATCCCGCAATTTACCATCACTCCTGCCCTGCTTGCCGAAGTCGAGCGGGTTGCGGCATTGCGCGAGCGGATTCAAAGCGCTGCGGTGGATCTTGCCTGGATACCTGCGCTACAGAAAGACACGCGCACGCGCAACGTCCATGCTTCGACAGCGATTGAGGGTAATCCACTGACCCTGGAACAGGTGCGTGCCCTTGGGGAAGGACGCGAGCTTTCTGCGCCCGGCACACGGGCCAAACGCGAGGTCATCAATTATTTCGCTGGGCTGCGCTACGTGGAAAAAAACGCAGCCAAAAAAACCATCCGTCATGCAGACATTCTGGAGCTGCACCGGATACTGGCCGGTGAGGTGATGGATCAGGGCGAGGCCGGAAAATACCGGATGATCGCCGTCCGCATCGGGCCGTATCGGCCACCTCCACCGGATGCTGTTTCGGGACTGATGTTCGAGTTGCTGGAGTGGTGGAACACGGCGGCAAAAAAACTCTCGCCAGTTCTTAGCTCGGCCATCCTGCATTACCGCTTCGAGGCCATCCATCCATTTGCGGATGGCAATGGCCGCACAGGCCGTGCGCTCGCGTTATGGGAGCTTTACCGACGCGGGTTTGATACGCATCACATTTTTTCGGTGGATGAATATTACTGGGAAGACCGGCCAAAATATTACGCCGCGTTGCAAGGTGTACGCAAGGCCGGGGAAGATATGAGCGCATGGCTGGAATATTGTGCGGCGGGATTGCGGAAAACATTGGAGCAGGCATGGCTGCGAATACAAACCTTGCAGGTGAAGTCTGCGGAGAAACTGGTTCTGCGCCCAAGGCAGGAGCAGCTTCTTCACCTGCTGCGCGATCATGGCGGCATGGCTCCCGCTGAAATATGGGGGGCGCTGGGGGTGTCCAGGCAGGGCGCGATGGATTTGCTGCGCCCGCTGCTGGATGCGGGAGTGGTCGAGAAGGTCGGCGGAAACAAGACGGGGCGGTACGTTTTAAAAAATTCATGAACGAAGGCGAACTAAACTAAATATCACCCATGTGCTGCTGAAGACAATTGAAAAAATAAGTAGCGCACCCCTGCTTGTCTTGCAAATCAAACGCTTAAGCTAAGGCGGGCATGGGTTTTGGACAGGAGGGTATAATGTCGCCAAGAAGCTTGGGGGGAGCTTTGTCCCGACCATTACAAAGAGATTAAAAATTGACTACGATTAGTTTTACAGATTTAAAGCTGGCTCCGGAAATTCTCAAGGCGCTAGCCGAGTCCGGTTACACCACTCCCACTCCTGTTCAGGCTCAAGCCATTCCACTGGTGCTGGAAGGCAGCGATTTGATGGCGGGCGCGCAGACGGGCACCGGCAAGACGGCGGCGTTTGTGCTGCCGATGTTGCAAAAGCTGTTGCCGCATGCCAGTTCCAGCACTTCGCCTGCACGCCACGCGGTGCGCGCGCTGATTCTGGTGCCGACACGGGAGCTGGCGATTCAGGTGGAAGAAAGCGTGAAGACTTATGCGAAGCATTGCAAGCTGCGTTCGCTGGTGGTGTTTGGCGGGGTGGACATCAAGACGCAGACGCCGCATCTGAAGCGCGGTGTGGAGATACTGGTCGCCACGCCCGGCCGCCTGCTGGATCACATCGAGATGAAGTCGGTGCAGTTCAATCAGGTGCAGATGCTGGTGCTGGATGAGGCGGACCGCATGCTGGA
>JBDTPU010000301.1:0-3353 GCA_039932535.1 Gallionella sp.
AAGTGATCCCGGTATATTCGCGCAAAGGGTTTCGTCTGGCAGAACACTTGCGGCGCTTGCAACACAGTCTCGACGGCATCAAGCTGGCCAACCCGCACAGCGAGAAGGAATGGACGAAGCTGATTAACGAACTCATCGCGCGCAATGCAGCGGAAGATCAATACCTGTATTTGCACATCACGCGCGGCGTGGCGAAACGTGATCATGCCTTTCCAAATCCGCCGGTCAAGCCGACAGTATTCATGCTGAGTAACCCGCTGCTGGTCCCGTCTGCCACATTGCTGCAAAGTGGCGTTGCCTGCATAACCGCGCCGGATAACCGCTGGCTGCGTTGCGACATCAAGGCCATCGCGCTGCTGCCGAATGTACTGCTACGCCAGATAGCAATTGATGCGGGCGCGATGGAAACAATTTTGATTCGTGCCGAATCCAGCAACGAAGATGCGTTCATGACGGAAGGCGCGGCCAGCAATATCTTTGTGGTCAAAAATGGCAAGCTGCTCGCGCCGCCCAAAGATAATCTGATGCTGCCCGGCATTACTTACGATGTGATATTGGAAATCGCCCTCGCAAATAAGATTCCGTATGAAGTGCGGCGCATTGCCGCTGCCGAAGTATTTGCGGCGGATGAATTGCTGCTCACCTCGTCCACCAAAGAGGTGCTGCCGATCACGCAACTTGACGGCAAACCGGTCGGCAACGGCAAGCCGGGCGCGATGTTCACGCAGCTACACAAGCTCTATCAGGATTTCAAACGCGATGTGATGCGTGCTACCCCCAGCAATTAGGGAAAAGGGGACAGCCATGAGTGATTCACCACCAGACAAATTGTCAGAAAGCAAACTGGCTCACAGCTTGATCGAATACCCCTGCGACTTCCCGATCAAGATATTCGGGCAACAACAAGCGGGCTTTGCGCAAGCCGTGCTGGAAGTGGTCACCAAGCATGATCCGGATTTTGCTGCCGCTACCATGGAAATGCGCGCCAGCAAAAACGCGCGCTACATCAGCTTGACCTGCACGGTGCGCGCCACTTCACGCGAACAGCTCGATGCGCTGTATCAGGATTTATGTGATCATCCATTGATCGTGATGGTTCTTTGAGGTAGTGAAACGTGAAAGGTAAAAGGTGATGCCTGCCCGGCGCCAAGCGCCACCCGCCCTGCTGGAGGGAAAGGGCGTTTCACATTTCACATTTCACATTTCACCCGCAGTCAAGTCACTGGGCTTGGTCGAATATCAACCAACCTGGGATGCGATGAAGCAATTCACCGCCGAACGCAGCGCTCAAAAGGATGTGGAGACGCGCGACGAAATCTGGCTGGTGCAACATCCGCCTGTGTACACGCAAGGTCTCGCGGGCAAGCCGGAACACTTGCTGCATCGCACCCCCATCCCGGTTATAAAAATTGATCGCGGCGGCCAGATCACTTACCACGGCCCCGGCCAGATTGTTGCTTATCTGTTGCTGGATATGCGCCGCTGGAAGCTCGGCGTACGCGAGTTAGTGCGCTTGATGGAACAAGCAGTGATTGATGTGTTGGCTGAGTTTGGCATTAACGCACAAAGCCGCGAGGACGCGCCCGGCGTATATGTGGGCGACGCGAAAATCGCCGCGCTGGGACTGAAAATCAAGAACGGCTATTGCTATCACGGCCTGGCGTTCAATGTAGACATGGATATGTCTCCATTCGCCAACATCAACCCGTGCGGCTATGCCGGACTGCGCGTGACGCAAGCGGTCGAACTCGGCATCACTGTTTCAATCAACGAACTGCAAGCACAATTGGCGCAGAATTTGGTGCATGGATTACAGCAACATTTAGAGTCGAAGCAGCCTCCGAAATAAAAAGGATAAGCCATGCCGTTAAGCTGGAACGAAATCCGCAATCGCGCCCATGAATTCTCCAAACGCTGGGAAGCGGAGAATAAAACCATGATCTGTTCGGTGTATCAACCGCTCCAAACTTGTATATCAATAAATTATTGACATGGGAGATCAGGTCAGCCAGTCGCCACGGGTATATCTGGATCAGAATTTCCTGTCTGAAATAGCGAAGGGAACATTTCCTTTGTTGTTCGAATCCTTTCGCTCAAGAAAAATGCAATTGATCTATTCATGGATGCATATTAAAGAAACTGCGCGATGTAGAGAAAAACAGTTTCATCTGCAAATTGCGAATGCCCTGACAGAAATGAACGGCGCGTATCTTCATCAGAACACACTCTATTTCGATAGGTCACCCCAGCAACAGTTGGATGAATACCTTTCAACACAATCGGATGTTAGCAACCAGACGGTTGCTTCTATGGGGAAGTTTTTACACAAGTTCTTTGGTGGGCAAAAGGGAAAGGATTTCCGCCAATTGGTTGATGATCAGCGTAAAGCACATGCTGACTTGATGGCCCATATGGTCAAGTGCATCGAAATGTTAGATGAGGAAGAGAGGGGCTTGATTGACCAATACCTTCCGATACTTAAAATGCTACCAGAGACTTATACACAGCAGTTTGAAGATAGTGCAGAGAAGATGCTGCAAAGATTTGAGACAGATTTTCCATCGTCAACCAATTTCAATGCGGCCACTGAGTTCCGATCAGCCAATAAAATTGACCATGTTTTATTGGATAAGATTCAACCTCCTCAAGTGATGGAACAAATATGGGGACAGATAAATTCAACCGGCAAAACGTTTGCGCCTTTCGAGGGAGCCAATGAATTCCTTGCCGGGATGTCGAAGGCAACGGGTGAAGAGTTTTCAATGGAAACAAAAATCATCACCATTTACAATTTTCTATGCCTTATTGGCTATCAGGCTGACGAAAAGCTTGGCAGAGATAATAAATTTCGAGCAGCATTAAGCGACCATACTCATGCGGCCTGCGGTGCTTACTCTCAGGTGTTTATTACGGCTGATGAACGCATGGCAATGAAAGTGTTTGCCATTTATGAATACCTTAAAATCCAGACACATGTATGCCTGTACAGAGAGGATAAAAAAACCGGTAAGTCTCACCTGCTTGTCGGAAAAGAAATTTTTGCATCCACATAGGACGCAATAAAAATGCGCATTGCACCAGATGCATCACACAGCATACCGCTGAATCTCAACTCCACATACCGCCGCGCAGCCTGTACAATCTTAGTTAGGCGCTACCAGTCTGCGGGCAATTAAGACTGCTGAATACACACTAGGCTAAAAAATCATGAACAACACTGAACACAAACAAACCGGCGCGGCAAAAACCGCGCGCAACCCGATTAAAATTATTGCGTTGCAGCAGCGCCTGCGCAAGCCGGAATGGATACGCGTGAAGTCCGGCAGCGGGCAGGGTTATCACGATGTGAAGCG
>JBDTPU010000302.1:0-2713 GCA_039932535.1 Gallionella sp.
AGTCGTCCAGCGAGGCGGCAGTGGAATTGAAGGTGCAGGTCTCGAGGATGTCCGCACCCGCCGCCAGGTATTCTGCGTGTATGCCGCGGATGATATGCGGCTGGGTCAGCAGCAGCAGGTCGTTGTTGCCTTTGACGTCAACCGGATGATCGGCAAAATTCTTGCGCTTGATCTTCTCGTCAGCGTTACCATCGGGGAAGCCGGCATACAGCACAGTACCTCGATAATGCTCCTCAGTCAGCGTGTAACGCTGAATCATGGTACCCATTGCGCCGTCCAGTATCAGAATGCGCTGCTGCAGAAGCTGCTCGATCGGGTGCGTGAAATGGATCATGATTTGCTGCATAAAAAAATATAAGTGCAGATTTTAACATGCGCAGCGGATAGCTTTAGTAGGCATTGGTCCGGCAGGGCGCTTCTGGCGAACGTCGAATTGTAAAAATGCAGGCTGGGCACTTCCAACGGTTTAGTTTATTATTCTTGCAATGGGGGTTTCGCCTTACATCAGAGACAGCGAAATTTGCATTTCGCCCAAATTACCTGCTAAGGAGAAAAGCATGTTTCGTATACTCCTCAAGATCACAACTTGCTTGATTGCTATTTTGCTCTCTGCTTCCAATGTTTCTGCAGGCGACAGCCCAGAAGATATAAAGCAGCGCATTGGCTCCGGCGACCCCGTTGCAGGCAAGGTAAAGTCTCTGATATGCCAAGCCTGTCATGGCAAAGAGGGCAGTCCCGCCAAACCGGATTGTCCAAAATTGTCCGGACAGTATGCGGTTTATATTCAAAAACAAATCAAGGACTTTCAGAAAGGCTCACGCAAAGATCCTGTGATGACCGACATTGCCATCAGGTTGACTAATGAGCAGGACTTACTGGATATTTCTGCCTATTTTGCAGCCCAATTTCAAATGAAAGGCGACAGCCAGCTTATCAATACTGCCGGAAAAAGAAGATTTACTGCAGGCAATGGCTGCCAAACTTGCCATGGGAAAAATGGCAAGGGCTTAGCGCCAAATGATCCCAGAACCCCGGTGATTGGCGGTCAGCACAAGGATTATCTGATAAAACAGCTTAAGGATTTCCGAAGTAACGCCCGCACCAACGAGTCCACCGGCATGATGGGCATGATTGCCGATTTGATGTCCGATGCCCAAATTGAAGCCGTTGCAAGTTATGAGTCCGGATTATAACAATGCGAACTGCGTAGCCAGTCAATTCAAGCTGTTCGCAGCCGCTACTATCAAGAGGAGAAATACTTGACTCCCATTAAAGGATATATGATTCAAGGATTGGCATTTATCCTTGCGCTTGTGGTAATAGATGCTTTTGCAGAGGATGTCGACGATTCTACTTCTTTCACGTTAGTACCCGGCGGACGCGTTAGTGCTAAAGTCAATGAGGAACGCAAGGAAGTCAAAAAATTACTCCGCCACATTAGCGACCCGATCGCCGGAAAAGAAAAATCGTTTCTATGCCAAGGCTGTCATGGAGAATTCGGCGATAGCAGCGACCCCGCGATTCCCAAACTCGCGGGTCAATATAGCAATTACATTTCAAAGCAAGTCCGCAATTTCAAGTTGGGTACACGCGCAAACCAAATCATGAGCGCCATGGCGGTAACTGTTGACGATGATGATCTGAGCGATATCGCTGATTACTTTGCGAGCCAGAAAAAAATGAGCGGCGTTAGAAAAAAAGACAACCCTCTTGGAGAAAAATTATTTTTGAAACGTGATATTTCTATTATTGGGCTTGCATGCGTAAATTGCCACGGCGAAAGGGGCTATGGCCTGACTCCCCAAATTTCCGCTTTCCCGGTGATAGGCGGTCAGCATAAGGATTACATTCGTCAACAACTAACTAATTTCAGGGACGGCATACGAACCAATACTCCTAACGACATAATGAATCGGATGACTGAGCCATTGACCGATACTGAAATTGACTCGCTGGCGGAGTATGTTTCCCTGCAACCGCTGAAGATTCCTGTCGAGCCCATTAAGGTTCCAGTTGATCAACCCAAGCGTACCCGCAAGCACGCTGTAAATAACTCTCGTGGAATAAAATGAGTCCGCAGTTATAGTCATAGTAAATTTTTTTATCCCTGCTTATCCATCCGACGGTACTGCACTGCTTCGGCAATATGTTGCGGTCAAAATGTTTTTGCTGCCTGCCATTTCCCTGTTCGCCGACTGACCCAAGCACAGCTTTTAAGCTGTGACCCTTCCTTCCGCCGCGAGTCCCACTCCCACGACTGCCACGAGCTTGGCTCGCTTATTGCTGCTTCCGTTGAAATGAATGGAGCACTAAATGAAACGAATCCTGATTATCGACGACGTAAGAGACCGCGCTGCATGGTTGAAGGCCAGCCTTGAGCTGGCTGCATTCGATGTGGTCGGAGTGTTGGCTTGGGAGCAAGTGGACGAACATTCGATAGATGCTGCATCAGCCGATGTGATCATTGTGGATGCAAATGCGCCTGGGCGGGACACGCTGGAACAAATCAGTCTGATGTCCACCAAGCTGGAAAAACCTGTGGTGGTACTGGGTGCGCAGAAAGACCAGCGCAGTATTGAAGAGGCCATGCGCGCCGGGGTCAGTGCTTATGTTTCCCATACGATCCAGAGCGAAGATTTGAGCGTTATTATCCGGGTAGCTGCTGCGCGGTTCTCTGAGCACAAGCGGCTGCGTGACGAACTCAAGGAGGCGA
>JBDTPU010000303.1:0-2148 GCA_039932535.1 Gallionella sp.
TTTTTCCAGCAGCGCACGGGTGCGGCTTTCCGCGTCCGTGTAATGCCGTGCGTTGTAGAGCACAAGCAAGGACTCGATGACGGAGGAGGGAGGCTCGGTCTTGTGCTTAGCGGCGAGCTTTTTAGGTTTCATGGTTCAGTCAGACAAAGCGCCGCGCGCGCCGGTCAGTGTGCGCGCTTCGAACAGCGTCAAGGAATTATTTTGAGTGCGCGCCCGCCACATGCCCCACAGCGCATCCTCGAAATTACGCGCGAACCGCTGCGCATCGAATAACGGCGATGCCCTTACCTGTTCGCGCAGTCCTGCGCGCAACGCGGCAAGTGTCGAAAGGTCGCTGCTCAACGCCACGGCCTGAACTATATATTCGGACTCATTATTGGCGATCCATTCCGGCAGTCCGGCTGCCGTGAGCAGGCTGGCACCCTGTCTGGCCAACAAGCTACTGCCTGCTAGAGTCAGCGTAGGCACACCCATCCACAGCGCTTCGCAGGTAGTGGTCCCTCCCGGATACGGGAACGTATCCAGTATCACATCCACTTCAGCATGCGCAGCCAGATAATCTCTACGCGATACAGCCCCGTGCAGCAACACGCGTGCCGGAGCTATGCCATGTTGCTGCAAGCGCAATATTAATTGTTCTGTCACTGCCGCATCGCCCAGCTGTTTGCATTGCCAGTGCAATCGCGCATTGGGCAGCGCAGTGAGAATCTTTCCCCAGAGGGTCAGCACTTCATTGCCCACTTTGGCCAGATTCTGGAAACAACCGAAAGTGAGGTAACCATTTTTCAAGGCGGGCAAAGGAGCAACCGGCAGATGGACTTCGGGGGCGGTGAAACATAATCGCGTGTCGGGCAGATACCAGATGGTTTCGCTGAAATTACTGCGCTGTGATTCAGGCACGCCGACTTCATCGGCCAATAAGTAATCCATCTCGGCCACACCGGTGGTGGCGAAATAGCCCAGCCAGCTGGCCTGTATCGGCGCGGGTTTCCAGGCGAAGATGGGCAGGCAGTTTTGTTCGCTGTGGCCGGATAAGTCTAATAATATATTTATTCCATCTGCATGAATCATTCGTGCCGCAGCTTCATCGCTCAAATTAAAAAGTGGTTGCCACCTGGAAAAAAAAGGTTTGATGCGGGCAGTCAACGCATCGATATGAGTATCAGTCGGATAGGCAATCAACTCGATGCGGGCAGGATCAAGATTTGCCAGCAGACTTTCCAGAAAATAGCCCACCGGATGATGATGCAGATCGCCCGACACCATGCCTACGCGCAGACGTTGGGGCTTGGCTGCGCATTGCCAGGCGGAAAAACGCGAGGTCACTTTTTGGCTCACACGGCGACCGTATTCGCGGGCTTCCGCCATGCAGTAGGAAGGACTGTAACCAGAGGCATAACTCAGCATGCCCAGCAGGTTACTTCGTACCACTGCCAAATCAGGTTCGAGTTCCAGCGCGCGACGGCAGCTTGATAGCGCTTCCTCGATTTGTCCCAATTCTTGCAGGGCAGCGCCGAGATTGCTATGTATCACGGCCAGGCCAGGGCTGAGTTTCAACGCGCTACGATAACTGCTCACCGCCTCTTCGAGCTGCCCGAGTTCACATAGTACATTGCCCAAATTGTAATGTGCATCAACGTAACCCGGATTGATCCTTATCGCATTGTGAAAGCTGGTCACCGCTTCATTGAGTTGCCCGCGTTCCTGCAAGGTAACACCGAGATTGTTATGCGCCTCGGCATCCTTCGGCGATAGTTCCACCGTATTTTGCAAGGCAGGCAGCGCATCCTTGCGCTGCATTTGCAGTGCAGCACCCAACAGTTTCCAAAGCAGCGCGGTATTCGGATATTGATTCAGCAGCGCACGTGCGCGGTTTTCCAATTCTGCATAACGTTGCGCGTTATACAGCGCGATCAGCGCATTCATTTCGACCGGCGACAGCGTGTTATGCTGCGCCGTAGAGATTTTTTGTGGCTCCATGTTCACGTTCTTTATCAGTTAATGCACAGTGTTCCAGTATTTCGGCTCAGGGTCAATGCGGCTACCGGTGTGAGTCACTCCTTAACATTCAGGCTCATTTTTAGTTATTTGGCCTTTGCGGTAAGCTACGCGCTTTCAACAACCCAATTCCAATTCTATTTCGAAGGT
>JBDTPU010000304.1:0-5138 GCA_039932535.1 Gallionella sp.
CATTGATGTGGTGAGGAAGGGGCGCGGTAAACGTCTCAAGGAAACACCGGACACCTTCAGCGGGCTGGTGTGGAGCGGGCAGCGCGGTGTGGAGATGGGGCTGGCGGATGGTTTTGGCAGCGTGGAATCCGTGGCGCGCGATGTCATCAAGGCCGAGAACATCGTGGACTATACGACCAAGGAGAACTTTGCGGATCGCCTGGCGAAACGCTTTGGCGTGGGTGCGATGAGCGCGCTGGGTTTTTCAGCGCAGTCGAATGGCATGAGTCTGCATTGAGGGTTGTGCGCCCGACCCGACTTGATATGGCGCCCTCTTACCACTCTGATTTAAGGACGTCGGACAAGAAATGAATCAGCGCTTCTCTCTTATTCGCGTGTGGCTTGTTCGTACCCGGCAATTTGCGCCATTGATAATGGTATTGCTTAGCGCGGCAGTTGCGGTGGCTGTCTATTTGCAGACGCTGCATTACTCATTTGTTTCTGACGACGAGCTTTACATTATTGAAAATACCAAGCTGGCAGGGCTGCACTTCAGCGAGTTGTGGCGGCTTTTTGCCGAGCCGTATAATCCGGTTGAATTCCTCCCACTGCGCGATCTTTCCTACTGGTTCGACATCAAGCTGTTCGGCCCGAATCCAACTGCGTTCCGGCTGCATAATATTATTTTATATTTACTGTGCCTGCCGTTGGTCTATGCTACGACGCGGGGGCTGTGGCGATATTTCCGCCCGGCGCACGCCGCTGATGCGTCTTGGGCAGCCGCAGCGGTCACTGTCTTGTTTGTGCTGCATCCGGCGCACGTCGAAGCCGTAGTTTGGATCAGCGGCAGAAAAGATTTGCTCTCTGGGCTGTTCTCATTATTTGCGCTGTGGCTTGCCATGAATGCAAAACGGGAGCAGGGACTGTCGCCTGAATATGCAAGCGCAGCCTTGCTTGCATTGCTGGCAGCGATGTTGTCCAAGGCAACGGCAGTTACAGTGGCTCCTCTCATCGCCTTGCTCTGGATCCTCTTCTGGCGCGATATTCCAAAACTGAACAGGCGCCGCACTCAGCTGCTGTGGCCTGTTGCCAGTTTGTTGCTGGTCATGTGCGCGGTACTGATTTTTGCGGCAAACAGTGTGCCCACCGTTAAGGCACCCGTTTTTTTCGGGAGCGAAATCATTACCCGGGCACTGGCCATATTGGGGTGGCTGACCCGTCTTGTGTTCAGTCCGGAAAGCCGCCATTTCTTTTACCCGGTGCTGGATGTTACCTATATTCCCATCATGGTTATCAGCGGGATAGTGGTTTTGCTGGCTGCTATCTCCGGCGTGGTGATGATCGCGCGCAGACGCTCTCTGGAAGGATTTGCACTGGTCACTTTTTTACTGTTGTGCATGCCGTACACCCAACTGGTTCCTTACTATACGACTTCGCTGGTTTCAGATCGCTTTCTATTTTTGGCGGTGTGGCCGGGCATGCTGTTGATCGTCGCGCTGGCGTGGTATTTGAGCCATGTCCCGCGTACAGCGTTGCTGCTGCTCCTTGCCTTGCCATGGAGTTTTCAAATGGTTACGCGCGCTGATGACTGGCAAAATTTCGAAGCCATCATAGACGGTGACTTGCGCGGCTTCCCCGGTTATTTTATGCCCGCAATGTATAAAATCGGAACGATCCAGCTGAAAAATGGAGCGTTTCGCGAGGCTGCCAATACGGCCAATACCATCACCGGCCCCGAGTTTCGCAACATCATGGTTGAGATTGTGCAGGCCGACTATGTGGTTCGGATCAAAACCCCGGCCACCGGCCAGCCTCAGGAAGCAATGGCGTTGCTGTGGCAGTTGGGAACTGATCTCAGGCAAGAGCCCATTCAAGCCCGATGGAATTCGCCGGTAAATATTTTCTGGACCAGAAGTCAGGAAACATTTGCGAACGAATGGGCATTGCTCATCAAACAATTTCCTGAAGACGCCTCGGTGCGTTATAACTTTGGCTTGTGGAAACTGGAAGTGCATAATTATCCCGATGCAGTCACTCATTTGCGGGCGGCAACGGAGTCGCAACGTTTGCCGGTATCCCAGCGCGGGATAGCCTTCAGGAATCTGGGCATCGCTTTGCTGAGTAGCGGTCGTGCCGCCGAAGCGGAAGCGCCGTTACGTGCCGCATTGGCGCAATCTCCTCCGGAACAAAGCGCATATTGCACGCTCCGCGAAGTGTATCAGCAGACCCACCGGCTGGAGGAAGCCGCAAGTGCCGAAGCAGAATGCCGTAGTCATATGCCGGGTGCAGGGGTAGCGCGGTGAGAACAGTGGCTCATCTGAAAAGAGTGAATTTGCGAGTAGGCAGGCGGTGTGATTTTGCGGGGTATTTATTTCGTGCTATGTTACAAAATTGAACATGTCCATATACTAAGGAAATACTGATTAAGTCCGTTCGTGGTGAGTGTTTCCCGTTCTCACCCCTCGATACTCCGCGCAGGGCGCTGCACTGATGAAACTACTAGCCATTCGACTAGGCTGCCACAAGACGCCAGCCAAGTCGCTGGTTATCGGGGCGAACGGGAAATGCCTCGCAGAGGTTCTCGCACCCTTTGGGTGTATCGAACCATGTTTTCGGACTTAATCAGCGTTTCCCTAAATATCTCGTGTTGAAGTTCCCCCAAGAAAAATACTGCTAACTCCCGGACTGTTTCCCACATATGCTTGGCTATTTCCGAAAAAAATATTTCTTGGGAGAGGGCGGCTAGACCTGCCGATCGCTATGCCTACATTAATTACGCCAATCTCCGGATGGGGACGTTATCCGGTGCAGACCTGCGAGCTACAGCGCCCGGAACGTTATGCGGATCTTCGCTCCGGCACTGCCAGCTTGATTGCGCGCGGCCAGGGGCGCAGTTATGGCGATGCGGCGCTGAATGAAAATGGACGGGTGCTGCTGACAGAACGCATCAACCGCTTGCTGTATCTGGATTTAAAAAGTGGCACACTGCGCGCCGAGGCCGGGGTAACCCTGGCTGAAATTCTGAAGGTGATCGTGCCGCAAGGCTGGTTTCTGCCGGTTACGCCCGGCACGAAATTCGTTTCGCTGGGCGGCTGCGTGGCGGCGGATGTGCATGGCAAAAATCATCATCATGAAGGTTCATTTAGTGAATATGTTCTTGCCATTGAACTGATCCTGGCCGACGGCAGTCGCGTGATGTGTTCTCCCGAAAAAAATCCGCAATTGTTCTGGGCGACAACGGGTGGCATGGGATTGACCGGCATCATTGGTGAAGTGACGCTCCAGCTTGTTCCGATCGCCAGCGCTTATATGAAGGTGCGGCATTATGTCGCTGCCGACCTGAAGCAGCTGTTCGAGCATCTGCAAAATCCGGACATGGATGATCGCTATACCGTGGCCTGGATAGATAGTTTGGCGAGCGGAAAAAGTCTGGGTCGTGGTATTGCCATGTGCGGCCATCATGCGGCGGCACATGAATTGCCCGCTGATTTTGGTGGTGCGTTTACCATCAAATCGGAACCCAGCCGCTCAGTGCCGTTCGATCTTCCGGCATGGACGTTGAACCCGCTGAGTATCGGAGTTTTCAATGCGCTCTATTACCGGCACGAAGGAAAAAAGCAGCAGCCTTTTCTGAGCGGCTATGATCCGTATTTTTATCCGCTGGATGCGATCAGCCACTGGAACCGGCTGTACGGCAAGCGCGGATTTGTGCAATACCAGTGTGTGATTCCTGATGCAACGGCATTCGATGGAATCAACACACTGCTGCAGGAATTGTCCGCCAGCCGCCGTCCTTCTTTTCTCGCGGTGTTGAAACGTCTTGGCGAGCAAGGCCGCGGCATGCTGTCCTTTCCGCTGGCGGGTTACACGCTGGCGCTGGATTTGCCGATTCGCGATGCAGGATTATTCGCGTTACTGAACAAACTGGACGAGATCGTTTTACAACATGGCGGTCGCGTTTATCTTGCCAAGGATGCGCGGCTTTCCGCCGACTCTTTTCGCGCCATGTATCCGCGTCATGAAGAATGGCGCAAGATCAAAAATGAAATCGACGCGGGAAATTATTTTAATTCCAGTATGGCGCGCCGCTTGCAAATTACCGGTAATGCAACATGAAAGAAACCATACTGATTCTTGGAGCTACTTCGGCGATTGCGCGCGCGACGGCAGCTGCTTTTGCCACGCGCGGCGCCGCCTTGTATCTGGCTTCGCGCGATCTGGGTGAATTGCAGCGCCTCGCTGCAGATTTGCGGCTGCGCTATGGCGTTGAAGTGCATTACGGTTTATTCGACGCGGAGGCAATTGAAAGCCACGAAATATTTATGCAATCCGTGCTTGAGGAAACGCACGGAATTTCCGGCGTGGTGCTGGCCTTCGGTTATCTTGGCGATCAGCAGGCGGCGCGCGATTTCAAGATGGGTGCAAAAATCATTGCCGACAACTTTACCGGCGCGGCTTCCATCCTGAGCCACTGCGCAAATTATTTCGAGCCATTGAAACGCGGATTCATCATCGGCATTTCTTCGGTAGCGGGCGACCGCGGCAGGCAGAGCAACTATGTATATGGCGCCGCAAAAGGCGCGCTCAGCCTCTATCTGCAAGGCTTGCGCAACCGCCTGTTTGTCAGCGGCGTGCGCGTCATCACCATCAAGCCGGGCTTTGTGGATACCGCGATGACCTATGGATTGCCCGGGCTATTTCTGGTTGCGTCGCCGCAAAAAACAGGCGAGCGCATCGTGCGGTCTCTGGATAAATCGGCGGACGTGGTTTATCTGCCCGGCTTCTGGCGCTACGTGATGTTCATCATCAAACATATCCCGGAACCTATATTCAAGCGGATGAAATTGTGAGCGCGGCGCAAGCGGGGAAACCGGTCGTGGCGGCATTTGATTTCGATGGGACACTGACCCGCCGCGACACGCTGCTGCCGTTCCTGCTGCATACGCTGGGCGTGGCGGCGGTTGCACGCCATGGGTTCATCCTCTCGCCGACGCTGGTCGGCTACAGCCTGGGCTTGATCCGCAACGACATAGCCAAGGAACGAGTGCTGGCCCGATGCTTGAAGGGAATGGAAGTTGCCGCCTTACGGCAGGCAGGCGAGCGATATGCTGAAAATGTCCTGCCGGGCCTTCTCCGCCCTGAAACCATGCAGCGCTTCA
>JBDTPU010000305.1:0-6518 GCA_039932535.1 Gallionella sp.
AGTATCCTTTCATGTGCCCACGTCAATGTGCGCGCTGGGGTAGGCCAAGCAAGCCTTCACGTTGTACTTCGGAACCTTCTCGAGCCTTTACTTTTTATATGAACACCACTACTGACATTGTTAAAACCGGGTTTGAACAAGAACTCGCTCAGCACATCATCACTGCGCTGAACCTGGATATCAGCGTTGCAAAAATGGATCCACTTG
Organism: Gallionella sp.; assembly: GCA_039932535.1. Lineage (GTDB taxonomy): Bacteria > Pseudomonadota > Gammaproteobacteria > Burkholderiales > Gallionellaceae > Gallionella. The sequence goes on from JBDTPU010000305.1 coordinate 208, forward strand.
CGCCTCTTTATGGAGATGAGGGTCTCGGCATAGATTCCATTGACGTGCTGGAAATTTCTCTGGTGCTGACCAAGCAATATGGTGTTCAATTGCGTTCAGATGACGAGAACAACGCTAAAATATTTTCCTCACTGCGCAATCTCAGCGACTACATCCAGCAACACCGGACAAAATAAATGCAATCTCGTGGCAAATGGGTGGGCACGATTGCATCGGCTGTGGTTTTTCTTGCGTATCAATTCCTTATCCACAAAATCGTGGTCTCCGGGCAGATTACGCCAGTCACGGTCACTCTTATTCTGGCGCCTCTGGTCGTCGCGACAGGATGGTTCTGCGCACTTGAGCTGGGTTTGCGCAGGACGCTTCTGTTAACCTCAGCCCTGGTATTTTCAGGATGGGCAATAATCAGCATGACTGGCCTGCCGCATCCCGCCATTATCCTGGGGCTGCCGCACTTGGCGACCAATTTATTTTTACTGTGGTTTTTTGCGCGCACCTTGAAAGCTGGCCGCACCCCGCTGATCACTTCAATATCGCAGCGCATCCACGGATCAATCACGCCCGACCTCCAAATTTATACCCGTCGCATCACTTGGGTATGGAGCCTGTTCTTTGCTTTGCAAATAATCGTATCCATCGCGCTATACATTTTTGCGCCACTGCAAGTCTGGTCCGTATTCATTAACCTGTTGAACGCACCGCTGATCGCGCTGATGTTTATTGGCGAATATACCTATCGCGTGCTGCGTTACCGTGACCATAAAAGCTCTATTTTTTCCGGCTTGCAGATTTTTGCGCGCGATGCCCCGGCGACCAAGGCCGGCAGGCGGGACTAATGTCAGCGGCTCTTGCCATCCCGCTATTACGCTACCACCATGCTGACGCCACGTTTGCGTGGCAAGATGGCAAGGCCATTTCTGCCCGGCGATTTTTGACGGATGTGGCATCACTGGCGGAACAATTGCCAGCCTATCCCCATGTGCTCAATCTGTGCGCGGATCGTTATTGCTTCGCCGTCGGATTTGCCGCAGCCATGTTGCGCAATCAGGCCAGCCTGTTACCGCCTAACCTTACTCCGGATTTAATCAACCGTCTTTCCGCGCAGTACCCCCAATTATATTGTCTGACGGATAGCCTGCATAACCTGGGTTCGCTGCCAACGCTGCGCTATCCGGATATGTCCAACGTGAGCGTGGCGCAAATTGCCATGCCGGAGATACCTGCCGAACAGGTAGCCGCCATCGTTTTTACTTCGGGTTCCACCGGCAACCCGATGCCCAATGAAAAGACCTGGGGAGCAATCTCGCGCAGCGTGACTGCGGAGGCCAGCCGGCTGGGCATACTCAAGCGCAGCGACCTGACGCTGGTGGGCACAATTCCGCCGCAACACATGTATGGCTTTGAATCTACCGTACTCATTGCCATGCAGGGCGGCGTCATATTGCATGCAGGCAAACCGTTTTTTCCGGCGGACATCAGCGCCTCGTTGAATCAAATTCCCGGCCCGCGCGCGCTGGTTACTACGCCGGTGCATTTGCGCACGCTGATTGCCAGCAACACTGCGCTGCCCAAACTCGATTTGATCGTATGCGCCACTGCCCCGCTGTCACGCGAACTGGCGGTGCAAGCGGAGCAGGAATTTGGCGCGCCATTACTTGAAATTTATGGCTTCACTGAGGCTGGCCAGATTGCCAGTCGACATACGGCCACGACCGATGAATGGCGTACTTTCGATGGCTTGTCACTGCACCAGAAGGATGATCTCACTTATGTATCCGGCGGCCACGTGGTAGGCGAGCTGGCGTTAAATGATATTACTGAATTGCATGGCGATACGACTTTTTTGCTGCATGGCAGGAACGCTGACCTGATCAACATTGCCGGAAAGCGGACTTCTCTGAGCAGCCTGAATCATCACCTCAATCCCATTAAAGGCGTGCAGGACGGTGTGTTTTTCATGCCGGATGAAAAGATGAAAAATACCGCACGGCTGACTGCTTTTGTGGTGGCACCAGGACTGGATACTCACGCAATATTGCAAGAGCTGCGCCAGCGTGTGGATCCGGTATTTTTACCGAGGCCGTTACACAAGGTGGATACGTTGCCGCGGAATACAACCGGCAAATTGCCCCATGCCAGCCTGCATCAACTTTTACAGCAATGCAACGGAGAATGATGTGACCGATCTGGTGCTGCAATTTGCGGTAAATCATCCTTGCGGCGCAGGACATTTTCCCGGCAATCCGATCATCCCCGGTGCGCTGCTGCTGAATGAAGTATTAGGCTGCATCGCGGACAATCTGGGGAACAATGATCTCGTCGTGCCCGATGGGACATGGCAGGTAAAATCAGCCAAGTTCCCACGACCAGTCCGCCCCGGCGATACCGTCCATGTCAACTACAGCCAAACAGCGAATGGCGAAATTCGCTTTGTATGCACTGTCTCAAATCACAAAGTGGTGTCGGGGGTTGCCAGCATCCAGTTCATTGAAAGCGCATTGCTGTGAGCCAGGAGTGGGTCACACGTCCGGAACGCAGCAATGTGTGGGCGCTGCGCTTTATTGTCTGGTTTGCGCTGACCTTTGGCCGACGTGCGTCGCGCAGTCTGCTTTATCCGATCTGTTTTTATTTCATCATTTTTTCTACGCAGGCGCGGGTCGCCTCGCGGCATTATTTAAATCGTGCATTGGCACACCGCGCAAAATTCGGCGATATTTTTCAGCATTATTTCTTCTTTGCGACGACCATTCTGGATCGGATTTTTTTACTCAGCAACCAGGAGGCATTGCTGGATGTGCAGGTGCAGAACCCGCAATTACTGGAAACCATCATAGCCAGTGAAGGCTGTATTTTTATTGGCGCGCATATGGGCAGCTTCGAAGTATTGCACGCACTCGGCCGCATTCATGGTCAGCTTCGAATCAGCATGGTGATGTACGAGGAAAATGCCCGCAAATTAAATGCAGTACTCAAGACCATTAATCCGCAGCGCAACCCGCCGGTGATTTCTCTGGGCAAAATAGATTCCATGCTCAAAATCTGCGAGGCACTGGAGCGCGGTGAATGCATCGGCATGCTGGGCGACCGCACTATTTATGACGAAAAAATGATCAGCTGCAAATTTCTGGGCGGGCAAATAGAGTTACCCGCCGGACCTTTTCGCGTGGCTGCGATACTGAAGCGCCCGATGGTGTTGATGTTTGGCCTGTATCAAGGGGGGAACCGGTATAATATTTTTCTCGAACGATTGCCTGATCTGCAACATGTGCCGCCTGCAGAACGCGATGCCGCCATTCAACAAACGGCACAACAATTTGCCGGACGCATGGAATATTATTGCCGTGAGTACCCTTACAATTGGTTTAACTTCTATGATATCTGGAAATAATTCTTGCCCGCGTTCTGGCAAATTGTTTTTTTACATCAGCTTGCTCATGCTCTGTAGCGGCCTGTCCGCCACGGCAATATTTGCCGAAGAGTCCCCTGAAAAAAATGCCACCGCATGGACACTCAATGAACTCATGCAGGGACTGGCGCAAGTAAAAGAATCCAAAGCCACCTTCGTCGAACACAAATATCTGAGCATCTTGAAAACGCCCCTGGAATATTCCGGGACACTCAACTACCGTGCTCCCGGTCATCTGGAAAAAAAGACGCTGCTGCCCAAACCCGAAAGCATGGTGCTGGATCAAGACAAGCTGGTGGTGCAAAACAGCGCTAACCAGAAGCGTACCTTATCCTTGCAGGATTATCCGGTGGTGTGGGCCTTCGTCGAAAGTTTTCGCGCCACGCTGGCGGGAGACATTGCGTCGCTCAACCGTTTTTATGCAGTGAGCATGGAAGGCACTGCCAAACAATGGTTGCTCATTTTGCGTCCGATTGATGCCAGGATGAAAAACATGATCAAGGAGATTCGTATCAGCGGCAGCCTCGAGCGTATCAGCAGCATCGAGACCCGCGAGGCAGGCGGCGACTATTCGGTGATGAGCATCAGCCCAGAAGCCCAATGACAAGAAACCCAATGAAATATCTTGCCCAATGAAACAACCCAACCCACGTTGGGCAATTGCAATCTGGCTGACCTTGCTCGCGTTGTGCGTGCTGGTGGTCAGTCGCGTGCAAATCGGCGCCGACCTGAGCGCTTTTTTGCCGCGCTCACCTACGCCAGCGCAGCAGTTGCTGAGCGAACAATTGCGTGACGGAGTTGTTTCCCGGTTGATTCTGGTGGGCATCGAAGGAGGCACGCCCGATGCTTTGGCGCAAACCAGCAAACAGTTCGCGCAGCGCCTGCGCGACACACCCGGATTTTCCCTGATTAATAATGGCGAAGAAAGCAGCCTGTCCAAGGATCGGATATTCCTGCTGGACAACCGCTATCTGCTGAGCTCGGCGGTCACGCCGCAACGATACAGTGTAGACGGTTTACATGCGGCTCTGGAGAACGCACTGCAATTGCTCGGTTCTCCGGCGGGAATAATAGTCAAGCGCGCTATTCCGCGCGACCCCAGCGGGGAGTTATTGCATTTGCTGGACGACTTCGCCGGGCAAAGCCAGCCTGCCACACAAGACGGCGTATGGATGTCGCATGACGGCAAACGCGCGCTGCTGCTGGTGCAAACCAGTGCGCCTGGTTTTGATATTGATGCCCAGCAACAGACGATCGAATTGATGCGCGCCCGCTTTACTGAGGTCACCCGCAGTGCAGAATTTTCCAGGCTGCATTTGTTGCTGAGCGGCCCGGGAATTTTTGCCGTCAATGCGCGCGCCCACATCAAAGGAGTCGCGCTGCGTTTTTCGATTATTACGTCCATACTGGTCAGCTTGTTATTGCTGCTGGTTTATCGCTCGTGGCGGGTGCTCGCGTTGTCTTTATTGCCGGTAATCAGCGGCACCCTGGCCGGCATTGCCGCAGTGAGCCTGGGCTACGGCATGGTGTATGGGGTCACGCTGGGATTTGGTATTACGTTAATAGGCGAAGCGGTGGACTACGCGATTTTTTTCTTCACCCGGCTCGCGCCCGGACAATCACCCGGCAAAGCACTCGACAAAATCTGGCCTACGCTGCGCCTGGGCGTGATGACCACGGTGTGCGGTTTCAGTCCGATGTTCCTAGCGGATTTTCCCGGCTTCGCGCAGCTCGGATTGTTCTCGGTGGTCGGACTGATCGTCGCTGTGCTGGTTACGCGCTGGGTGTTGCCCGGACTGGTGACAAACAATTTTTTGAGCGCGACGCCTGACTATCTGGCTGTCTGGGTAATGAAACGGATACGCCAAGCGGCGCATCTGCGCCCAGTGGCATTGATCGCGGTAATCGCGGCGATATTTTTTATTGCACTGCGCTCCACACCCATCTGGAGTGACAAACTTTCCAGCCTGAGTCCATTGCCGGTAGCCGATCAGCGTCTCGATGAAATGTTGCGCGGCGACCTGGGCGCACCGGATGTGCGCTACATGATAATCGTCGGTGGCAAAGACCGCGAACAGGTGCTGGAGCGCAGTGAAACGGTGGGCGCGCAACTGAACAGTCTGGTAAATCAGCAAGTGCTCGCAGGATATGAATCACCCGCGCGTTATCTGCCCAGCCTGAAGACCCAGCGGGCGCGCCTTGCGGCACTTCCGCCGCCGGAAAAGCTGCGCGCCAATCTGCAACACGCACTCAATGGCCTGCCGTTCCGTGCAGATTTATTCGAACCCTTTTTCAAAGATGTTGCCGCAGCGCGCAATCGTCCGCCGCTCACCCCCGCTGATTTGCGCGGCACCAACCTGGGCATGCAAACCGAAAGTTTACTGGTGCAGCGCGGCGAAGGTTGGAAAGCCATTCTGCCGCTGCATGACGTGACCGATGCGCTGCCCATTCAGCAGGCGCTCGCGCAACAAGGCGGCGGGATGGTATTACTCGATTTGCAACAGGAAAGTGATGCGCTATACCAGACCTATGTGCATGAGGCGATTAAATTGTCCGTCTTCGGCGCGCTTGCGATTGTCTTGCTGCTGTTCATCAACCTGCGCTCGTGGCGTCGCGTGATAATGGTGCTGCTGCCACTGGCCGCTGCGGTCATTATTACTACCGCCATTGTGCTGGTGATAGGGCAAAAGTTATTGATCTTTCATCTGATCGGTTTGTTGCTGGCCGTCGCGGTGGGTTCCAACTATGCATTGTTCTTCGACCGCGAAAGCCAGGCGGGCGAACATGATGAAGACAGCCGACGCACGATGGTTTCGCTGCTGGTGGCCAACATCTCCACCATCATCGCGTTCGGCATGCTGGCTTTTTCCGGCGTGCCGTTGCTGGCTGCGATCGGTGAGACTGT
>JBDTPU010000306.1:0-3090 GCA_039932535.1 Gallionella sp.
TTTGCGTACCTTCAATCTTGCTGCTTTGTGTGGCCTCTTTCAGCACATGCATGCGGATGAACAGGTCGATATTCGGAATGTACTCGGAATACATGTCCAGCCTACCCAGATCCCTGTCGGCTTGACCAAGCAGTTGGAGCAAAGCCATATCGTCCACTACCCATGCGCGGTTGATGGGGCTGGGCTGAAAGCTTTTGTAGCGCGTCTGCTGGACAGAGCGTCCGGACTGAAAGCTCTTCATTTGAGCATCCCTGCAATTAAAATAAGGCCAAGCGTTGTTTTAGATTTTACGCAAAAACTAAAATAGTGCAAGGCGTTAATTTAGGCGAACCACTCTCCAGAACTTTACTTCTTGCTGTTCTCGATCATCTCATGCACGATCGGTGCAAGAATAATTTCCAGCGCGTAACTCATTTTTCCGCCGGGAACCACCAGGGTATTGGCGCGGGACATGAAGGAGTGAGGGATCATATTGAGCATGTAGGGAAAATCCACGCCCTTCGGATCACGGAAGCGGATCACCACAAAGCTTTCATCCGGAGTGGGAATATCGCGCGCGATGAAAGGGTTGGAAGTGTCTACCGTCGCAACACGCTGAAAGTTTATGTGAGTGCGCGAAAATTGCGGGGTAATGTACTTGATGTAGTCCGGCATGCGACGCATGATGGTGTCTACCGTCGCTTCCGCTGAATAGCCGCGCTCCGCGCCATCGCGGTGGATCTTCTGGATCCATTCCAGGTTGACCACCGGCACTACGCCTACACCCAGATCGACATATTTGGCCGCATCGTACTTGTCATCCTTCGCCAAGCCATGCAGGCCTTCATAGAACAGTATGTCTGAATTTTCTTCGATATTTTCCCACGGTGTGAAAACACCCGGCTTCAGATCAGTCAGGCCGAAGTGCTTGTTATGCAGGGCAGCCTCTTCTTCACTATGCACGTAGTAACGGCGTTTGCACATACCGGTTTCACCATAGGTCTTGAACATTTCTTCGATCTTGTCGAAGTGGTTCGCTTCCGGACCGAAGTGGCTGAAAGTATTGTTACCCGCCTTGGCGGCGGCGGCAGCAGCGGCGCGAAACGCCATACGATCCAGACTGTGCAGACTGTCCCCTTCAATAATCGCCGCTTGAATTCCTCGTTCGGAACGAACCACACTGCGGCGGTCGGTAGCCGGTGGGGGATTACTGGACTGCTTTCTATTTTCACGGCGAAACAGATTTTCAAAAGCACGTTTTACCGTAGTGGTGCCTGCGCCGGATGAACCGGTCACGGCAACCACGGGATGTTTGCGGGACATAGTGGACTCCTCCTTGGGGGATTATAAAATTTTTAGGCGGCGATTCTAGCAGAATGCTTTGTTGGGAGCTAACGCGAAAGTTTGACCGGGTATGGGAAAACACCTTTCCCCTTTAACAACTCCTGTGTTTGTCGCGATTCGCGGGGGGACTTATGATGACGCTATAATGCGCCATTAATTAAATAGCCATAGAATCACATGCAAGCCACTTACCTTCCCCAGAGTATCGAACAACAAGCGCAACAATACTGGGATAGCCGCCAGGCGTTTGCTGCCGACGAGCAATCCGGCAAGCCAAAATATTATTGTTTGTCGATGTTCCCTTATCCGTCCGGCAAGCTGCATATGGGGCACGTGCGCAACTACACCATCGGCGATGTGCTGTCGCGCTATCACCGCATGAAAGGTTTTAACGTGATGCAGCCGATGGGCTGGGATGCGTTCGGCCTGCCCGCCGAAAATGCCGCGATGGCCAATAATGTGCCGCCCGCCGCGTGGACTTACGACAACATCGCTTACATGCGCAAGCAGTTGAAGAGTCTCGGGCTGGGCATCGACTGGTCGCGCGAAGTGACCACCTGCCGCCCGGAATATTACCGCTGGGAACAATGGCTGTTCACGCGTTTGTTCAAGAAGGGCATCATTTACAAGAAGACCTCCTCGGTGAATTGGGATCCGGAAGATCACACCGTGCTGGCCAATGAGCAAGTCATCGACGGACGCGGCTGGCGTTCCGGCGCGCTGGTGGAAAAGCGCGACATCCCGATGTATTTTTTTCGCATCACTCAATATGCCGAGGAGCTGCTACAAGACCTCGACACGCTGGACGGTTGGCCGGAGCAGGTCAAGACCATGCAGCGCAACTGGATCGGCAAGAGCTACGGCTGCGAAATCCATTTCCCCTACGACCCAGCCAGCATGGGCACTTCCGGCGTGCTCAAGGTTTATACCACCCGCCCTGACACACTGATGGGCGCAACATATGTGGCGGTAGCAGCTGAGCATCCGCTGGCGACTCAGGCAGCAAAAAATAATTCCAGGCTGGCCGCATTCATCGAAGAATGCAAGCGCGGCGGCACGGCGGAAGCCGATATGGCAACCATGGAAAAAAAAGGCATGGACACCGGCCTGTTCGTCCTGCATCCGCTCAGCGGAGAAAAACTGCCGCTGTGGACTGCAAACTATGTGCTGATGGGCTACGGCGAAGGCGCAGTAATGGCTGTTCCAGCGCATGATGAGCGGGATTTTGCGTTTGCAAAAAAATATAAGCTGGCGATCAATCAGGTGATCGCTATCAATGCACAACCATTCAGTGTAAACATTTGGCGCGAATGGTATGAAAGCAAAGAACACAGTGTCTGCATCAATTCCGGAAAATACGACGGCCTCAATTTCCAGCAAGCCTTTGATGCGATTTCTGGCGACCTTGCTGCAAAAAATTTGGGCGAAAAAAAAGTTCAGTTCCGCCTGCGCGACTGGGGAATTTCGCGCCAGCGTTACTGGGGCTGTCCGATCCCGATTATTCATTGCATGACTTGCGGCGATGTTCCTGTTGCGGATGAGCAGCTACCCGTGGTCTTGCCGGAGAATGTCGTCATCACCGGCACAGGTTCGCCACTGGCGAAGATGCCGGAATTTTATGAGACTACCTGCCCGCAATGCGGCAGCAAGGCGCGGCGCGAGACGGACACCATGGATACGTTCGTCGACTCGTCCTGGTATTACGCGCGCTACACCAGCCCCGATTGCGCCACCGGCATGGTGGACAAGACGCGCGCGCAACACTGG
>JBDTPU010000307.1:0-2443 GCA_039932535.1 Gallionella sp.
GGCCCGAAACATTTGGCAGTAAAAATCACTCGCGCCAAACTGGAAAGTCTGGTTGAAGACCTGATCGCGCGCACCATTGAGCCATGCAAAATTGCGATGAAAGATGCGGGTGTCTCTAACGCCGACATCGCCGACGTCATTTTGGTCGGCGGTCAAACGCGCATGCCGATGGTGCAGGAAAAGGTTAAAGAATTTTTCGGCAAGGAAGCGCGCCGGGACGTGAACCCCGATGAAGCCGTTGCGGTCGGCGCTGCGATTCAAGGCGGTGTGCTGCAAGGCGAAGTCAAGGATGTATTGCTGCTCGACGTGACGCCATTGAGCCTGGGTATCGAAACCATGGGCGGCGTGATGACCAAGCTGATCAAGAAGAACACCACGATCCCGACCAAGGCATCGCAAGTATTTTCTACCGCCGATGATAATCAAAATGCTGTCACCATCCATGTGCTGCAGGGCGAACGCGAAGTGGTTTCCGGCAACAAGAGTCTGGGGCAATTCAACCTGTCCGACATACCGCCCGCACCGCGTGGCATGCCGCAGATCGAAGTGACTTTCGACATTGATGCGAACGGTATCTTGCACGTGTCGGCGAAGGACAAGGCGACTGGCAAGGAAAACAAGATCAAGATCCAAGCCAGCTCCGGCTTGAGCGAAGCAGAAATCAAACAGATGGTGCACGATGCCGAAACCCATGCCGAAGATGACCGCAAAGCCATCGAACTGGTGACCGCACGTAATCAACTTGACTCGCTGATCCACTCCACGCACAAGTCGATGAAGGAGTATGGCAGTCATCTAAGTGCAGAAGAAAAGTCAGCGGTCGAAACTGCCTTGAAGGAAGCCGAGGAAGTGGTCAAGTCGGACGACAAAGAAGCCATTGGAGCCAAGGCCGAAGCACTGGCTACCGCCGCACAAAAACTCGGTGAAAAAATGTATGCCGCCGAACAGGCCAAGGCGCAAGCTGGTGGTGCCGGAACAGAGCCCGGTGAGCACGCTGAAGCGAAGAAGGACGAGGGCGATGTGGTGGATGCGGAGTTTACTGAAGTGAAGGATAAGAAGTGAAACGGGAAAAGTGAAAGGTGAAACGTGAAACGCGGCCATAAGGATTTGCGCGCATGGCAAAGTGCCATGCTGCTGGTGGAAGACATCTACCGGCTCACGTCCACCTTTCCAAAAGAAGAATTATTCGGCTTATCTTCGCAAATGCGCCGGGCTGCCGTTTCCGTTCCGTCGAATATCGCGGAAGGATCGGCACGAAGCGGAACCAAGGAGTTGCTTTATTTCCTTGGTGTGGCAACCGGCTCATTGGCGGAACTCGATACCCAGCTCGATCTAGTTCACCGCCTTAAATACGGCACCGAAATTACCTCTATCCAGTCAAGGCTGGACGAGATTTCGGCGCTCACATTAGCTCTGATGAAATCGCTCAAGGACAAAGCATGAAGCTGCAACACGTTTCACATTTCACGTTTCACATTTCACGGCCATGAGCAAAAAAGATTACTACGAAGTCCTCGGCGTCAATCGCGATGCTTCAGACGAAGAAATAAAAAAAGCTTATCGCAAATTGGCGATGAAGCACCATCCCGACCGCAATCCGGACAATCCAAAATCTGAAGAGCATTTCAAGGAAGCCAAAGAAGCCTATGAGACCTTAAGCGATACGCAAAAACGCGCCGCTTATGATCAGCATGGCCATGCCGCTTTTGAAGCGGGCGGCATGGGCGGCAATCCATTTGGCGCAGCCGGAGCCGGAGAAGGCTTTGATTTCTCCGATATTTTCGGCGACATATTTGGCGGTGGGCGCGGCGGCGGCGGACAGAGCAATGTGCAACGCGGCGCCGATTTGCGCTACAACCTGGAGATCACCCTCGAACAAGCAGCACGCGGAACAGAGACACAAATTCGCATCCCCACCATGGCGGAATGTGCGACTTGCCATGGCTCAGGTGCAAAACCCGGCACCAGCCCGACCACTTGCACCACCTGTTCGGGTCATGGTCAGGTGCGCATGCAGCAAGGTTTCTTTTCCATCCAGCAAACCTGCCCGCGCTGTCATGGCACCGGAAAGATGATCACCTCACCGTGCAAGGACTGCAGCGGCAACGGACGCATCAAGCAACACAAAATGCTGTCGGTAAAAATTCCGGCCGGGGTGGATAACGATGATCGTATCCGCCTTTCCGGCGAAGGCGAACATGGCGCGAATGGAGGGCCTCCCGGTGATTTATATGTGGTGATACACACCAAGCCGCATGCGGTGTTTCAGCGCGACCACAACGACCTGCATTGCGAAATGCCGATCAGCTTCAGCACTGCCGCGCTCGGTGGTTCGATCGAGATCCCCACGCTGGATGGAGTGGCAACGATCAAGATTCCCGCCGAGACGCAAAGCGGAAAAATATTCCGTTTGCGCGGCAAAGGTATCAAGGGCGTGCGCAGT
>JBDTPU010000308.1:0-6980 GCA_039932535.1 Gallionella sp.
TCTCCATCCATGCCGATGCGTTCATCAAAGCGAATGCGCGCGGATCATCGGTCTTCGCCTTGTCCGAACACGGCGCGACCAGCACCGCCGCACGCTGGTTGGCGAAAAAAGAAAATGAGGCGGACTTGATCGGGGGCGTGAACCTCGCGGCAAAAGATCCCTATCTTGCGCGCACGCTGCTCGATCTGTCGCAGACCGCAACGATCAACGACAGCATGAAGCTCGCCAAACATGTATTGACTGAACTGGGCAGCATTAACGACCTGCATCGCGGACGGGTCGAGCAGGCCGGATTCGCCGTGCTGAAATCGCCGGATATCCCTTCTATCCTGGTTGAGACTGCATTCATCAGCAATCCCGGCGAAGAGCGCCGCTTGAATGATAAAACCTATCAAACGAAAATTGCCAATGCGATTCTGGGTGGCATCAAACGCTATTTTGCGCAAAACCCGGCACTGTCAAAACTAAAAATCGCGCAGAGTAATTCTGGCCTCGAAACAGAAACGGAATCAGGCAGGAAATAGACCCATTGAAAGATAGCGGTCGCCACGGTCACACACGATAAATACAATCACTGCATTTTCAACTTGCTCGGAAATGCGCAGCGCAACACTCAATGCACCGCCGGAAGAAATACCGCAAAAGATGCCCTCCTCGCGCGCCAGGCGTCGCGTCATTTCTTCGGCGTCCGCCTGATTCACATATTCCAGACTATCAACGTTTTTGCCATTGTAAATTTTGGGCAAATACGCCTGCGGCCATTTTCGGATACCGGGAATCTGCGCGCCCTCTTCCGGCTGCACGCCGATGATCTGAATGGCGGAATTTTTTTCCTTGAAGTAACGCGAGCAACCCATGATGGTGCCGGTGGTGCCCATGCTGCTGATGAAATGGGTAAGCTTGCCTTGCGTGTCGCGCCAGATTTCCGGTGCAGTGCCCTCGTAATGCGCGAGCGGATTATCCGGATTGGCGAATTGATCGAGGATGAAACCTTTTCCCTGGTCGCACAGTTTTTCCGCGGTGTCGCGCGCCAGTTCCATGCTGCCTTCCTTGCTGGTCAGCACCAGTTCCGCGCCAAATGCACGCATGGTCTGGCGGCGCTCCACGCTCTGGTTTTCCGGCATCACCAGTATCAAATGATAGCCGCGCATGGCCGCCGCCATTGCCAGCGCAATGCCGGTGTTGCCGCTGGTCGCCTCAATCAACGTATCGCCCGGCTTGATCTCGCCGCGCTGTTCGGCGCGCGTAATCATGAACAGCGCAGGCCTGTCCTTCACCGAGCCGGCCGGATTATTGCCCTCCAGCTTGGCCAGCAGCACATTACTGGTGTTGCCAGGAATACGCTTCAGTCGCACCAGCGGCGTATTGCCGACAAAATTTTCTATGGAGGGATACATTTATTTTTTAGCCAGGCACAGATTATGATGATGCTTTAAGCATCTGTTCCACATACCTTGCCACGCCCTGCTCCACGTTCAGGAATGGCGCGGTGTAGCCCGCCGCGCGCAGGGCGCTGATGTCGGCCTGGGTGTAGCTCTGGTATTTGCCGCGCAACGCTTCAGGGAAGGGAACGTAACTGATCAGTCCTTGATGTTGCATCTCGGCCAAGCTGAGCGCAGGTTGGGACTCGGCCATGCGCAGTGTGTTGATGGCCGCCACCGCCACATCGTTGAAACTTTGTGCTTGTCCGGTGCCCAGATTGAAGATGCCGGATTTATTTGGATGGTCCAGAAAATACATGTTCACCTTGGCCACATCCTCAATTGAAACAAAGTCGCGCAATTGTTCGCCGTTGGCATAGCCATCGCAACCTTCGAACAATTTGACCTTTCCTTCAGAGCGATACTGATTGAAAAAATGCCAGGCGACCGAGGCCATGCGGCTTTTGTGCGCTTCGCGATCTCCGTAAACATTGAAGTAACGCAGACCGACAATCTGCGCGCCGCGCTTCTGCCAGCGGCGACGCACGATCTGGTCGAATAAAAATTTGGAATAGGCATACACGTTTAACGGGGCTTCGCATTCGCGGTTTTCCTTGAACACGCTGCCACCGCCGTACACCGCTGCGGATGAGGCATACAGGAATGGCACTTCTTCATTCTGGCAATAGTTCAGCAACTCCAGCGTGTATTGGTAGTTGTTGTCCATCATGTAGCGGCCATCGGTTTCCATCGTGTCGGAACACGCGCCCTGATGCAGCATCGCGCTGACCAGCCCATCGAAATAACCTTCCTGCAATTTTTCGAGGAAATCATCTTTGTCGAGATAATCGGCAATGTCGCAATCCACCAGGTTCTTGAACTTGTCCGCGTTCTCAAGATTGTCCACCGCAATGATGTTGTTCTCACCACGCTGATTGAGTGCTTTGACCAGGTTGGAACCGATAAATCCGGCCGCGCCGGTGACGATGTAATACATTTTTAACTCCTTAAAACTGCGAAAAGTGAAACGTGATGCCCACAATTACGTGAAAGGTGAAACGTGAAAGGTGATACCCACCCGGTGCTTCGCACCACCCTCCCTGGCGGGAGGGTTACATTTCACATTTCACTTTTCACGTTTCACCCATATCTTTCACTATCTCTTCACGGCTGACCACTGCCGTCCCCAGCTTACCGACCACGATACCCGCCGCGCGATTGGCGATGCGCATCGCATCCGGCAACGCCGCGCCGCTTGCCAGCATCACCGCCAGCGTGGCGATTACAGTGTCGCCCGCACCGCTGACATCAAACACTTCGCGGGTGTGGGTCGGCTCGTGCTGCACTTCGTTGGCGCGGAACAGACTCATGCCCTCTTCACTGCGCGTGACCAGCAACGCGTCGAGTTGTAATTCGGTGCGCAGTTTTTCTGCTTTACTGCTGAATTCGGCTTCGGATTTCCAGCTGCCAGCCACTTCGCGGAACTCGCTGCGATTAGGCGTGAGCAAAGTTGCGCCGCGATAACGCGCGTAATCATCGCCCTTGGGATCAACTAGCACCGGCTTCCCCGCAGCGCGCGTCAACCGGATCATTTCGGCGATGTGCGTCAAGCCGCCCTTGCCGTAATCAGACAGGATCACTGCATCCGCCTGCGGCAACTGTGCACGAAAATTTTCCAGCGCAGTATGCAACACCTCATGACTGGGCGACGTTTCAAAATCAATTCGCAACAGTTGCTGATGCCGCGCAATAGCGCGCAACTTGATGATGGTGGAAAAAGTGTTATCACGATGCAGCAGTGCAACCACGCTGCTGTGCTCATTCAATAATTTTTCCAGACAATCGCCTGCTTCATCGTTACCTACCACCGATAACAACGTAGCATGCGCGCCGAGTGCGGCGATGTTGCGCGCCACGTTGGCGGCGCCGCCGGGACGTTCTTCAACGCGCTCGACTTTGAGCACCGGCACCGGCGCTTCCGGCGAAATGCGGTTAACATCGCCAAACCAGTAACGATCCAGCATCACATCGCCGACCACCAGAATTTTTGCATTTTCAAATTTCGGCAATGCGCTCATACCTGCTCTCCACATCTCTGACTCAATTCAATACTCCGATTTCCCTGTTGATGTCGAGCAAAGCCTGCAGCGGATCCATCGCCTGAGTGATCGGACGGCCGATCACCAGATAGCTGGACCCGGCGTGCAGGGCAGCCTGCGGGGTCATCACCCGCGACTGATCGTCGCGGCTGGCAGATGCAGGCCGGATGCCGGGGGTCACCAGACAAAATTCATTGCCGCAATGTTTGCGTAACAGCGCCGCTTCCTGCGCAGAACACACCACACCATCCAGGCCGCTGTCGCGCGCCAAAGTCGCCAAATGCAGAACCATGTCGGCTGGCGTGGCGTTGATGCCGATTTCGGACAAGTCGTGTTGTGTCATGCTAGTCAGCAGTGTGACTGCAATCAGCTTGGGCTGCGCTTCACTGTGGGCAATCGCCTCGCGCGCTGCTTGCAGCATCTTACTGCCCCCCAAGGCATGTACGTTGACCATCCAGACGCCCAGGCTGGCAGCCGCTTTGCATGCTTGCGCGGCAGTATTGGGAATGTCGTGAAATTTCAGATCGAGAAAAATCTCGAAGCCGCGCGTCATGAGTTTTTCCAGCACGGCTGGGCCGGTGGCCGTGAATAATTCCTTACCCACTTTCAAACGGCATAATGACGGCTCCAACCTGTCCGCCAGCGCCAAGGCTGGTGCTGCATTCGGATAATCCAGCGCGACAATGATTTTTGGGGCGTTCATAACGGCATGCCGTTTTCTTCGCCACGACGCGGTGAATAGCTGCCCCATGCTTGGCAGGCCGGGCAGTGCCAGTAGAATTGGCGCGCCCGGAAACCACAATGGTCACAATGATAGGTAGCCAGATTGCGCGTTCGTTTGTGGATTAAATCTTTTACCAGCTCGACATCAGCGCGCTTGTCTTCCGGTATTTCCAGCAGCCGCGCTTCGAGCAATTTATTCAGCCCCAGCAAGCTGGGGGCGCACTCCAACTCATCCCGCACTAATTGATAGGCAGCAGTGGGGCCTTCGTTTTTCAGCACACCGGAAAACACTACATTCATCAGATCCAGTGTATGGTATTTGCCCAAATATTCGCGCAATAAAGCCATGCCGTCCGCTTCACGATCCAATCTATAATAGGAATTCAACAGGCGTTCCGCAACCAGCGATAAATATTGCGCATCCTGTGCTTCGATTTTTTTCCAGGTGTCGATGGCTTGCTCATGTTTGCCCTCGCTGAGCAGGATGTCCCCCAACATCAGGGTGACACGCACCGCCTTTGGGTCTTCGCGCAACGCCTGTTGCAGATATTCGCGTGCCGCGGCGGGATCATTAGCCGCAATTTTTTCGCTCGCCAGTTCGCAATAAAAAAAAGCGGCCTCTTTGCTGTGTGACTGTCCGGATACTGCGGCCAGCCGCTGCGTCACTGCAATCGCTTTAAGCCAGTCATGTTCTTTTTGAAACAACTCCAGCAAAAATTCCAATGACTGTTTGGCATAGGCAGTTTTTTCCAATTCACGGAACAGGCTTTCGGCACGATCCAGAATTCCCGCCTTCAGATAATCCTGAGCTAACTCGAACACCGCCTGCTGGCGTTTGTCGTCATCCAGATCTGCACGATCCACCAGATTGTGGTGCATACGCAAAGCACGATCCACTTCGCCGCGACGGCGAAACAGGCTGCCCAGCGCGAAGTGCAGCTCGACAGTTTGCGGATCGACTTTCACCACCTCAATGAAAGCTTCAATGGCTTTGTCCTGTTGCTCATTGAGCAAAAAATTCAGTCCCTGAAAATACGAATGCGGCAGCACATTCGATTCCGAGAGCAGTTCTTTAATGTCGATGCGTGCGGCCAGCCATCCCATTCCAAAAAACAGGGGGAAAATCACCAGCATCCAGAGTTGAAATTCCATAATTGAAGATGGCTTCTATCGGGAAGATTGTTGCGTTTCGCCGATACCGGCAAGTTGGTTCTTGATCCGGAGATCACGCTTCAAAGCTGCGATTTCACGGCCTTGCTGCAACACATTCGCAAGCATCGCGATAACCCCTACCGCCACGCCCATGGCAAAAAATATCAACAGCACCAGCACCAGCGAAGATTGCCACTCGTAGCCGAAAAAATAATGCAAGGTGATCGACTGATCATTTTTGACTGCAAAACCCAGCAGCGCGATGAACAATGCTATCCGAAAAATCCAATTGAAATAACGCATGGCACACTCCGATAAAATCATCGCAACGATAGCATAAAAAAAGGCGGCGATACCTTGCGATATGCCGCCCACTCAAACTGACCCGCGCACTTCATCCCTCAAATTTTCTGTGCGCAAACCCGTTCGCGTAATTCCTTGCCTGCCTTGAAGTGCGGAACATACTTGGCCGGTACTTTCACTTTGTCGCCGGTCTTGGGATTGCGTCCCTGACGCGGCGGACGATAATTCAGCGCAAAACTGCCGAAGCCGCGAATCTCGACACGTCCACCGCGCGACAGCGTAGCTGACAATGCATCCAGAATCACTTTAACCGCAAGCTCGGCATCCTTGGCTTGCAGCTGGGTATGCATTTCGGCCAGTTTGGCAATCAAATCAGAACGTATCATGAACGAACCTCGTGCTTAGGCTTCAGGTTTGGTGCCGCTCATCTTGGCCTTCAGTAACGCGCCCAGATTGGTGGTACCAGCATTGGCATTGCTTTCTGCGGAGAGTTTCTGCATCGCGGCGGTATCTTCGGTTTTGTTCAGCGCCTTGATTGACAAATTAATGCCGCGATTTTTGCGATCCACATTGATGATCACAGCGGTCACGCTATCGCCTTCTTTGAGATGATTGCGTATATCTTCAACGCGATCAGCGGAAACTTCCGATGCCTTCAGATATGCTTCCACGTCCCCGTCCAGTGCAATTGTCGCGCCCTTGGCGTCCAGCGATTTCACCTTGCCGGTGACTACTGCGCCCTTTTCATGGCTGGCTGCAAAGCCGCCAAATGGGTCGCCTTCCATCTGCTTGATGCCGAGCGAGATGCGCTCGCGTTCCACATCAATCGCCAATACTACGGCTTCGACTTCATCGCCTTTCTTGTAGTTGCGCACAGCCTCTTCGCCGGGCTGGCTCCACGACAGGTCGGACAAATGCACCAGGCCGTCGATGCCGCCATCCAGCCCGATGAACACACCGAAGTCGGTGATGGACTTGATCTGCCCCTTCACTTTATCGCCCTTCTTGTGGTTGATTTCAAAATCATCCCACGGATTGGATTGGCATTGCTTCATGCCCAAAGAAATACGGCGACGTGCTTCGTCGATTTCCAGAATCATCACTTCAACTTCATCGCCCAAGCTCACCACCTTGGAAGGATGTACGTTCTTGTTGGTCCAGTCCATTTCGGAAACGTGAACCAAGCCTTCGATACCCTGCTCGATTTCCACGAACGCGCCGTAGTCGGTCAGGTTAGTCACCTTGCCGAACATGCGCGTGCCTTGCGGATAGCGGCGTGCCA
>JBDTPU010000309.1:0-7984 GCA_039932535.1 Gallionella sp.
CAGTGTCCACGGTCAAGGTACCGCCGAAACGCACACCGCCCAACAGCGCAAACTGGCTGCGCCGCTCCAGTATCAGACGTATCAATTTAAGAAAGTTTTTATTCCAGCGCACCGTGATGCCATATTCGGCCACCCCGCCAAAGCCTGCCAGCACACGCTCGTCCAGCGCTTCATACAACTCGGCGATGCGGTGGATTCCCGTAAAAGGCACCCGTTCGCCAGTGGCGCTTACGCCGCTGATATGCGGCGGCAGCGGCTCTATTTTCAATCCATCAATACCGACCACGGTATGCCCGTCATTGATCAGATGATGCGCAAGCGTAAAGCCCGCCGGGCCCATGCCGGCGATCAATACGCGGCGGCCGCTGGCCGCTTTGGGATAAGGCCGCTGCAAATGTAGCGGATTCCAGCGCGTCAGCAGGCTGTATATCTCGAAGCCCCAGGGCAGTTCGAGCACGTCTTTAAGTGTGCGCGTTTCGGCCTGCGGGATATCGACCGGATCTTTCTTCTGATAAATGCACGACTTCATGCAATCGTTGCAGATGCGATGCCCGGTCGCCGCGACCATCGGATTGTCTACCACAATCATGGCCAGCGCACCCAGCGCATGACCCTGCACTTTGACCTTATGGAATTCGGAAATTTTTTCCTCGAGCGGACAGCCGGCCAGTTTCACACCAAAAATATTTTTCTGGTAGGCGGGATCACTGCCATCAGCCGGGGGTTTTTCCTTAAGACCATGCGAGCAGGAATCCTTGGCTTGCTCATGGCACCAGATGCAGTAATTGGCTTCATCGAGCGCACCGGCGAGATCGGTTCCGGCATCGGTCAGTGCAAATCCCTGACGGCGACGCAGCGCGTGTTCACCGCCGAGACGGTAGGCATTGATGCCATCGGTATTGATGACAGCCACCGGAACCAGATGCTCGAAATCAAGCTTGGCCGGTGCCTTGAACAACACACCGCCGCGATGGCGCGCGCGCCCGGCTTCGGTGTGCGCTGCCCAAGCCGCATACTTGGTTGCGAGCTGCAATTGGTCCGCATTGGTTGCTTCATCTGTCATCCATTTAACCACTTGCTGCGCGAAAGAAAGTTCGGTGAACGAAGTTCCTGTATACGCGACCAGCTGCGCTTCAAGTGCCGGACCATTTATTGTTGCGGCTTCTTCCGGCTTGATTTTTATCATCGCACGGCGCTGCACGAACAGGCGTTTGCAACTATACAGCGGTGCCAGCTCCTGGTGGCGCGCCGCCAAGGCCTGCACCTGCGCTTCGATACCAAATAAATGCGCTAAAAAATCTTCCAGATGCGGAGCCAATGCAATCAACAGAGCAGACTCTTCTTTCTTGCTGGCAAACACGCCATCGGCCAATCGCGCGGCTTCGAGCAATGCGCGTAACGCGGCATCGCTTACACCCAGAAAATCGAGGAATTCCGCATCGAGGCGGATGAGACCATCCCGGTTATAAAGATCATGAAGCGCGAAGCCATGGCGCAGCTTCAGATTTTGATTGTTAGTGTCAGATTGAATAGTTGGCATTATTTCTACAGCTCTCGAATTTCCGGCATGGGGTTGAAAGGCCATGGGTTGAAAGGCATGGGTTGAAAAAAGAAGCGCCATTATACAGAGCGCAGTCCATGATTGAACTCTTCCATCTTCCCGTGGGATGAGTTAAGGATGAAAGCTTCCGTTTTAATTGACAGGCAGTGCAAAAAAAAACTACATTCCTGTTCTGAAATTTTTATCTCATCTGCATAACATTCACTACCGGAGGCTATATGTCTAATATCGAATCTGCATTGAATGAAATGCGCGTTTTCGCTCCTTCCGATGATTTCGTCAAGCAGGCGAATGTCTCCGGCATGCCGGAATATCAAGCCCTGTGCAAGGCTGCTGAACAGGATTACCCGGGCTTTTGGGCAAAACTGGCGCGCGAAACCTTGCAGTGGAAGAAACCTTTTACCAAGGTACTTGATGAAAGCAATGCACCTTTCTTCAAGTGGTTCGAAGACGGCGAGTTGAATGTTTCTTACAACTGCCTGGACAAACATCTCGCCGGTCAAGCGGAAAAAATTGCGATTATTTTCGAGGCGGACGATGGCATAGTCACGAAAATAAATTATCGCGATCTGCATGCCCGCGTATGCAAATTCGCCAATGGCCTGAAATCGCGCGGTATCAAAAAAGGCGACCGTGTCATCATCTACATGCCGATGAGCATCGAGGCGGTGGTCGCGATGCAGGCCTGCGCGCGCATAGGCGCGATTCATTCGGTGGTGTTCGGCGGCTTTTCCGCCAAGAGCCTGCATGAACGCATCACCGATGCGCAAGCCTGTGCAGTAATCACTGCTGATGCGCAGCTGCGCGGCGGCAAGGTGATGCCGCTGAAAGCGGTGGTGGATGAGGCGTTGACGATGGGTGATTGCAACATGGTGCACAGCGTCATCGTGTATCAGCGCGCAAAAATCGATACCGCCTGGAACGCGCAACACGATATTTGGTGGCATGACCTGGTGGCGGGCCTGAACACAACTTGCGAACCGGAATGGGTGGGCTCGGAACATCCCTTGTTCATACTCTACACCTCCGGATCCACCGGCAGACCCAAGGGTGTGCAGCATTCCAGCGGCGGCTATTTGCTCGGTGCAATGTTGTCGATGAAGTGGGTATTCGATTACAAGGCCAGTGATATTTTCTGGTGCACTGCCGACGTGGGCTGGGTTACCGGTCATACCTATGTAGCCTATGGGCCGCTGGCTATGGGCGCAACGCAGGTAATCTATGAAGGCGTACCGACTTATCCCGATGCCGGACGTTTCTGGAAAATGATACAGGCCCACAAGGTAACAATTTTCTACACCGCACCGACTGCAATACGTTCGCTGATCAAACTCGGTGGTGAATTACCGAAGCAATATGATTTGTCCAGTCTGCGTCTGCTCGGCACAGTCGGCGAACCGATCAATCCGGAAGCATGGATGTGGTACTACAACACCGTCGGTCAGACGCGCTGTCCAATCGTGGACACATGGTGGCAGACGGAAACCGGTTGCCACATGATCGCGCCACTGCCCGGCGCAATGCCGATCAAACCGGGTTCATGCACGCTGCCATTGCCCGGCATCATGGCCGCGATCGTCAACGAAGCCTGCGAGGAAGTGCATGGCCAGCAAGGCGGCTTCCTCGTCATTACCCGTCCGTTCCCGTCGCAAATCCGCACCCTGTGGGATGATCCGGAGCGCTATAAAAAAAGTTATTTTCCGGAAGAAATGCGCGGCTATTATCTCGCAGGAGATTCTGCGCACCGCGATGAAGACGGTTATTTCTGGATCATGGGACGCATTGACGATGTGTTGAAAGTATCCGGTCATCGTCTCGGCACGATGGAGATCGAATCCGCCCTCGCCGCTAATCCACTGGTGGCGGAAGCCGCCGTGGTGGGCAAACCGCACGACATCAAGGGCGAAGCAATTGTCGCATTCGTGGTGCTGAAAGGCGCGCGCCCTGCTGATTCCGCAGCCGCCGCACAACTCGCGGAAACGCTGCGCAGCTGGGTGAGTAAGACCATAGGCCCGATTGCCAAGCCGGATGAAATCCGTTTTGGCGACAACCTGCCCAAAACCCGTTCCGGAAAAATCATGCGCCGCTTGCTGCGCGCGATTGCGAATGGTGAAAAAATCACGCAGGATATTTCAACTCTGGAAAATCCGGCAATATTGGAACAACTTAAAAACGCCGTCAGATAAGCAAATTCCGGCGTCCAGCGGTTGTTTTCTTACCATCTGTCAGCTGTCACCCCCCTTTGGTCTAGTATGTGCGCTACCCCATTGACCGGAGCGCAAGTGTTCGACTACCATTGCGCCAGTTTTTACTTCAGGAAGGGTTTATGTGTCATTGATTCGACTAATTTTCTCTGCACTGCTCGCTATATGCGCAGCTACCCTGTCGGCATATACTTACGCGGAAGAAACACTCGCACTTAATAGCCCCGTGACCGCGGACCCCGCTCATCCCCTGACGACACAGACCATTCATTCTCCTTCAATAGAGGAAGCGGCACCGCAATGGCTGCCCTCAGCTCGCGACATCAAAATCGAGCTCATCCCGGAAGTAGTTGACCTGAAGGCGCGCGACCTGTGGCCGCGCATCCGCAACGGTTTCGCGATGCCTGAGCTCAACACCTCGTTGGTCGCCAGACATGAAAAATGGTATGTGGATCATCCAGACTACTTCGCGCGCATGATTGATCGCTCGCGCCGCTATCTGTACTACATCACAGAGGAAGTGGAACGTCGCGGCATGCCGAGCGAAATCGCGTTGCTGCCGATGATAGAAAGCGCCTTTAATCCCGGCGCATATTCAAGAAGCCGTGCTTCCGGCATCTGGCAATTCATGCCATCTACCGGCAAAAAATTCGGCATGCAGCAAAACTGGTGGTATGACGGCCGCCGGGACGTGATCAACGCAACCAATGGCGCGCTTGATTACCTGCAAAAATTGCACGACATGTTCGGTGAATGGGATTTAGCGCTGGCCGCATACAATTGTGGCGAAGGCGCCGTGCAGCGCGCGCAGGCACACAATCGCAGACTTGGTTTGCCAACCAATTATGCAAGCCTGAAATTACTGAAAGAAACACGCAATTACGTACCCAAATTATTGGCCATCAAACATATCATTGGCGACCCCGTCAAGTTTTCGCTGGCACTTAAGGATCTCCCTAACCAACCCTATTTCGCTACCGTAGCCACCGCCAAACGCATCGACGTAAAACTGGCTGCCAAATTGGCTGACATTTCAGAAGAAGAATTCGCCGCGCTTAATCCTGCACACAACCGCCCGGTGATTTTGCAGAGAAGCGGCGATTCGATTTTGCTGCCGATGGACAAAGTTGAAACTTTCCGCACCAATCTGGAAAACTATGACAAACCGCTGGTCAGCTGGCAATCATACCAACCCAAAAAAGGCGAGCGTCTTGATAAGCTGGCACCGCGCTTCGGCCTGTCGCTTGCTAACCTGAAATCCGTCAATGGCATCACTGCCCGCGGCAATATCAGCACCGGACAAACCCTGTTAGTTCCGCTCAACGGCGCAGAAACCGAAAACGAATTTGAAGCTTTCAATATGCATCTTGCACCTGCTGATGGTCGCGCCACCCGGCACATCGTGCGCAAGGGCGACACGCTGGGTAGTATTGCACGCCGCTATCACGTCCGCATCGCCCAGCTGCATCAATGGAATGGACCGCTGAAAACAATCCGGATCGGTCAATCCATCGCTATCGCTCAAACCGGTATCCGGAGAACTTCCGGACACGAAAGAAAGCTCAACGATCGTTCGCCAAAAGTGGTGCAAAATAGCGTAGTCAAAAACAGTTAGGATGCAGCTTCTCGCGCCGGTGGTTCAACCGGCGCTCCCTGATATAAATAGCAATGCACGCTGTGCGTAGCCGAGTGATTTGTCGCGGACGGATAACTGTTGCGGCATTGCTCCATGACGTGAGCACAGCGCGGCGCAAAATGGCAGCCTTGCGGTGGGTTGGCCGGTGATGGCAAATCTCCTTCCAGTTTGATGCGTGCCCCTCGTACACCGTCAATGCGCGGCACGGCAGACAACAGCGCCTGGGTGTAAGGATGTTTGGGTGAGTGCAAAACCTCTTCTGTGGTGCCACGCTCCACGATGCGCCCGAGATACATCACGCACACCTCATGGGCGAGATATTCCACCACCGCAAGATTGTGGGTAATGAACAGATAGCTCAGCTCCAATTCCTGCTGCAACGATTTCAACAAGTTCAAAATTTGCGCCTGCACTGATACATCCAGCGCACTGGTCGGCTCATCGCAGATCAACAACTGTGGCGACACCGCAAGTGCACGCGCGATGGCGATGCGTTGCCGCTGCCCGCCGGAAAATTCATGCGGATAACGCCACTTGGAGCCGCGCGCCAAGCCAACCTGGTCGAGCAAGGTATCGATGTGTCCCTGACGATTCGCACTGTTGCTCTCGATATTCAGCGCGGCCATGCCCTCCTCGAGAATTTCCGCGACGCGCATTTTCGGATTCAATGAAGCATACGGGTCTTGAAACACCATCTGCATCGCGGCGCGCTGTGTGCGGTTAGTGCTTGCCATTAATTCTTTCCCTGCCAACCGCACACTACCCGCAGTGGGTGGAATCAAATGCAACACTGCTTTGCCGAGCGTGGTTTTGCCGCAACCGGATTCGCCCACCAATGCCAGCGTGCGCCCGCGCGGAATTTCCAGCGACACCCCGTCTACCGCTTTCACCTGGCCGATCTCGCGTTGCAATATTCCTTTGCGTATCGGAAAGTGGACGCTCAAATCGGAGACTTGCAGCAGCGCTTCGCCATGTGAAATGTGAAACGTGAAATGTGAAACGCCGCCACCTTGCTTCTCCATTTCACGTTTCACGTTTCCCGTTTCACTATAAAGATGACACCTCACTCCCTGCCCTTCTCCCACCTCCGTCCACCCCGGTGTTTTCTCGCTGCACAACGACCAGGCTTTATCACAGCGAGCGGTGAAACGGCAGCCTTGCGTGATGCTCCCCAACGGTGGCACACTGCCGGGAATGGCGGCCAGCGGCTGATTGGCTCTTGCTGCATGAGGCAAGGCAGCAAATAATTTTTGTGTGTAAGGATGCAAAGGTCGTGCGAATAACTGCGCGCGACTGGCCTGCTCGACAATCTGCCCGGCATACATCACGCCGACCTGATGCGCCGTCTCGGCCACCACGCCCAGATCATGCGTGATGAGCAACATCGCCATGCCCGTTTTATCTTGCGTGTCGCGCAACAGTTGCAAAACCTGCGCTTGTATCGTGACGTCGAGCGCAGTAGTCGGCTCGTCCGCAATCAATAATTTTGGCTGCCCGGCCAGCGCCATCGCAATCATCACCCGCTGTTTCATGCCGCCGGAAAGCTGGAACGGATATTCGTTCAAGCGGCGCGGTGCATCCGGAATGCCGACCTGCTGCAACAGCTCGACGCAGCGCTGCTGAATCAAACCCCTCCTCGTCCCCCCCTGATAAGGGGGGCTAGGGGGGTTTGGGTCTCGTTGGGGAGAGGGGGCGGCATAGCCATGCAGCCCCAGCACCTCCGCAATCTGCTCGCCCACCGTCATCACCGGATTCAAACTCAGCCCCGGTTCCTGAAAGATCATCGCCATCTTGCCGCCGCGCATATCGCGCATCTCGCGCTCAGGCAAGTCGAACAACTCAACACCCTCCAGTTGCGCCTTGCTGCCCGCATACGTAATTCCATCCGGCAAAAGACGCATCAACGATAACGCCGTCATGGATTTACCGCAGCCTGATTCGCCGAGCAACGCGTAGGTTTCACCCGCCGCGATGTCGAACGAAATACCATCAACAATCGGAACGCCGGAGCGCAACGATGCAGTCAAGGATTTAACAGACAATATCCGGCTCACAACCTCACCTATCCAGTGGACTCACTACACCCTTGCCGCCTTTATTCAACACATGGGTGTAGATCATTGTGGTGGAAACATCCGAATGGCCGAGCAGCTCCTGCACTGTCCTGATGTCGTACCCGGCTTGCAATAGATGTGTGGCAAATGAATGGCGCAACGTGTGCGGTGTGGCGGGCTTGGTCAGCTCTGCATCGCGCACTGCCTGCTTCACCGCACGCTGCACCCCCTTCTCATCTACATGATGGCGACGCGCCTTGCGCGAGCGCGGATCAACTGAAAAATTCTTCGAGGGGAACACATATTGCCAGCCCCACTCGCGTCCTGCTCTTGGATATTTTTTGTCCAGCGCGAACGGCAAATATACCTCGCCAAAACCCTGCGCCAAATCTTCATCGTGCAAGGCCTTCACTTTTGCCAAGTGCGCCTTGAGCAGCACAACCACCGCTTCCGGCAACATCGTCACGCGATCCTTGAAACCCTTGCCTTCGCGCACCAAAATCTCGTGCCGCGCAAAATCCACATCCTT
>JBDTPU010000310.1:0-1671 GCA_039932535.1 Gallionella sp.
GACTCGGGTCGCGGTGGCGCAGCCAGCGTCTCGAACATGCCGGACACTGCGGAAATCTGCGGCTGCAACGGCGTGTGCAAAGGCACCATCGTCAAAGCGATCGTCGACAAAAAACTGTTCACGCTGGAAGAGGTGCGTGCGCATACCAAGGCCTCAAGCTCGTGTGGATCGTGTACCGGGCTGGTGGAATCCTTGCTGGCAAACACTCTGGGCGGCGACTACTCAACCGAGCCGAGTAAAAAACCGCTCTGCGCCTGTACAGAATTGACTCATGCGGAAGTTCGCGCTGCCATCGCCAAACTGAGCCTGAAAACCATACCGGATTTGATGCGCCAACTGGAATGGAAAAAACCGGATGGTTGTCACGTCTGCCGCCCAGCACTGAATTACTACTTGTTATCCGCGTGGCCTGGTGAATATCAGGACGACAGCCGCTCCCGTTTCATCAATGAGCGGGTGCATGCCAACATTCAAAAAGACGGCACTTACTCGGTGATCCCGCGCATGTGGGGCGGCATGACCTCACCGGCAGAATTACGTTCAATTGCCAATATTGCCGAAAAATATGAAGTCCCTGCCGTACATATTACCGGCGGGCAGCGTATCGATTTGCTCGGTGTAAGCAAAGAAAATTTGCCCAAAATGTGGGGCGACCTGGTCGAGGCGGGGTTTGTCTCCGGCCATGCTTATGGCAAAGCATTGCGCACCGTGAAGACCTGTGTCGGTTCGGAATGGTGCCGCTTCGGCACACAGGATTCCACAGCACTGGGCATCAAGGTAGAAAAAATGACCTGGGGTTCCTGGACACCGCACAAATTCAAAATCGCGGTTTCCGGTTGTCCGCGCAATTGCGCCGAAGCCACCATCAAGGATTTCGGCGTGGTGTGTGTGGATTCCGGATACGAGCTGCATGTGGGCGGCAACGGCGGAATGAAAGTTCGTGTGACGGATTTCCTGTGCAAGGTCGAGACTGAAGCCGAGGTGCTGGAATATTGCGGCGCATACATGCAGGTATACCGCGAAGAAGCCCACTATCTGGAACGCACCGCACCATGGATAGAGCGCGTCGGCTTGGCTTACGTCAAGCAGCGCATCGTCGAAGATGCGCCCGGGCGAGCCGAGTTGTATGCGCGTTTTCTGGCGTCGCAACAGCATAGCCAGGATGATCCGTGGAAAGAACGCGCCGAGGGTAAGGATGCACATGAGTATGCAGCGCTTGCCACCATCGAATGAAAACAGAGATCAAAATGGAAATGAACTGGATAAAAGTCGGCAGACTGGAAGACATCCCGCGGCAGGGTTCGCGGGTGGTCAACACTTCCACAGGAGAGATTGCACTGTTTCGCAGTGTGGATAATCAGGTGTTCGCACTGAATAACCACTGCCCGCATAAAGGCGGCCCGCTGTCGCAAGGTATCGTGCATGGCAAGCGCGTCACCTGTCCGTTGCACAATTGGGTGATTGAGCTTGAAACAGGAAATGCAGTCGCGCCAGATGTCGGCTGCGCGCATCAGCATGAAGTGAAGCTCGAAGGCAGCATGGTATTGCTGGGAATAGCGACCTGAGCATGTCAGACATGAGCCATCCGGTCAGCGTGCGTACTACCTGTCCTTATTGCGGGGTCGGCTGCGGAGTTACAGTAAGTGTAACGGCAGAGGGCATCACGCTATC
>JBDTPU010000311.1:0-1937 GCA_039932535.1 Gallionella sp.
CATGCATCCAGTCGTTGCGCTCGTTGAGGCAGGGGATGTAGTGGTATTCGCCGCCCCCCGCATGTTGAAAATCTTCCTTGCCTTCCTGGGCGATTTCTTCCAGCGTTTCCAGGCAGTCGGCGACAAAGCCGGGGCACACTACGTCCACGCGCTTGGTTTTTTGTTTGCCCAACTCTTTGAGCGTGGCGGTCGTGTAGGGTTTGAGCCATTCCGCTTTGCCGAAACGTGACTGGAAACTGAGGAAATATTGCTCGGGTTTCAAGCCCAATTCCTGCGCCAGCAAGCGCGCGGTCTTGTGGCATTCGCAGTGATAGGGGTCGCCTTTGTCCAATGAAAATTGCGGCAGGCCGTGGAAGCTCATCACCAGTTTTTCCGGGCGGCCATTTTTCATCCAGTACTCGTTGATATTGTTTGCCAGTGCCTTGATGTAACCGGGATCATCGTGAAAGTTTTTGATGGTGCGCAGCGCGGGGACGTTGCGCATTTGCAGCAATTCCTGGAATACCGCATCGAAGGCGGTGCCGGTGCTGCTGGCGGCATATTGAGGGTACATCGGCACGATCAAAATGCGCTGGCAATTTTGTTCCTTGAGTTTGCGCAACACACTTGGGATAGAAGGGTTGCCGTAGCGCATCGCGTAATCCACCACGAAAGGCGTCTTGGTGCGGTCGCCGAGAAAACCATGCAGTTGCACAGCTTGTTTTGCAGTATGAACGCGCAATGGCGAACCTTCGGGCAGCCACACCGTCGCATATTTTGCGGCGGATTTTTTCGGACGCGTGTTGAGCACCACGCCGTTCAGAATCAACCACCAGATCGCCTTGGGAATTTCCACGACGCGCGGATCGCTCAGGAATTCTTCCAGATAAGGACGCACGGCTTGGGGCGTGGGCGCTTCGGGCGTGCCGAGGTTGATCAGCAGTATGCCGGTCTTGACAGGCGTGCCATGAGTGTATGCAGGTTCAGTCTGATAAGTCATGAATGAATTCCTTGTGGTATTAATTTAGTGTGAAATTTAATTTTGTGAGAGGGCATTGCCAAGCAATCGCGCGGTAATGTCCACGATAGGAATGACACGCTCATAGTCCATGCGTTTCGGGCCGACCACCGCGAGGGTGCCGATCACTTGTCCGTCGGCGGAGTAGGGCGCGGTAATGACGCTGCACTCGTTCAGCGAAGCGAGCCCGGATTCGCTGCCGACAAAAATATGTATGCCCTGCCCGCGGCGGCTGGCGTCGAGCAAATGCAGCAGCTCGGTTTTTTGTTCGAATAAATTGAACAGGCCGCGCAAGCGGTTCATGTCGGTGGACAGATCTTCGATATGCAGCAGATTGTGTTCGCCGCTGATGACGTAATCACCGGATTGCTTGGCTTCAGCCGCATCGCCTGCGGCCAGTGCCGCAGCCATCAGCGCGCTCATGTCCTGATGCAGTTGCTGCAGTTCGCCGCGCAGCCGGTTGCGGATTTGCGAGAAGCTGCAGCCGATGTAATTCTGATTGAGAAAATTGCCTGCCTCGGTGAGTTGCGATTGCGTGTAGTCGCGCTCAAGCAGCAGCACGCGATTCTCCACTTCACCGTCCGGCATTACGATGATCAGCAGTACGCGCTTTTCGCCCAGGCGCAAAAATTCGATCTGGCGCACGGTGATCGCGCTGCGTTTTACTGTGGCGACGACACCGGTGAAATGCGTCAGGTCAGAGAGGATATTGGAAGCCTGCGCGATCAGTCGGGATGGATTGTCCGGCTGCAACTGGTTTTCCATCATCTGGATATGCGCACTGTCCAGTGGTTTGGTGACGAGCATGGTGTCGATGAACAAACGATACGCCATGCCGGTCGGGATACGGCCGGCCGAGGTATGCGGGCTGCTCACCAGGCCGAGGTCTTCCAGTTCGGACATCACGTTGCGGATGGTCGCCGAGCTGACCTCCAGGCCG
>JBDTPU010000312.1:0-11578 GCA_039932535.1 Gallionella sp.
GCGTCTGCTCATGCGTGCCGGTGATCAGCACATACTCACAACCCATGCGCAATATGCGCTTGGCACATTCTTCCAGCGTTGGATCGTCCTCTTCATTGTTTTCGTCCAGCGCGAGACGGCGCGCCTCTATACTGTTTGGTGTAACGATGGTCGTTTGCGGAATCAACAGCTCGCGCATCGCATCCAGCATGTCATCATTCGCCAATTCATCACCGCGACCGGAAGCCAGGATCGGATCGAGCACCAACGGAATATCCGGATAGTCCGCCAATACTTCGGCAATTGCCGCAATGTTTTCCACACTGCCGAGCAGGCCGATCTTGAATGCCGCCACGGGCACGTCCTCCAGCATTGCGCGCGCCTGGTCCACCACCCATTCCGGATCAATAGGCAGCACATCATCCACGCCGCTGGTATCTTGCACAGTGATGGCTGTCACTACCGACAGCGGGTGGCAACCCATGCTGGAAATGGTCAACAGATCAGCCTGCAAGCCCGCGCCTCCGCTCGGGTCGGTCGCAGCAAATGTCATTACTAACGGGAATGATTCGGACATGATTTTGACAAGATTGCGCGGAAAAATTTGTATTTTACCCTATCTGATGACGACTATCGAACCCAAGATAATTCACGAAGATAATTCAATCCGGACTACTGCCAGTTAATGATCCAAATAATTCGCCACTTTGGCAAACTGCATCACAGTCAGGTTTTCTGCACGTAGCTGGGCGTTGATTTCCAATTTTTCAAAGTCCGCTTCGGCCAGATAGCTACGTAAGGTGTTGCGCAAGGTTTTGCGGCGTTGTCCGAATGCGGTTCTGACAATTGCGGAAAATAATTTTTCATCCTGCACAAAAATCTCGCTGGCCAGTAGCGGAATCATGCGCACGATGGCGGAATTTACCTTGGGCGCCGGACGAAAAGATTCGGGCGGCACGTCGAGCAGCTTCTCCATCCGGAAGCGATATTGCAACATCACCGACAGCCTCCCGTATGCGGGCGTGGAAGGCTCGGCCACCATGCGCTCGACCACTTCGTTTTGCAGCATGAAATGCATGTCGGTGATGCACTCGGCACAGGCGGAGAAGTGAAACAGCAGCGGCGAGGAAATGTTGTAAGGCAGATTGCCGACGATACGCAACGGGGCGGGTAGCATAGCGATATCAAACTCCAGTGCGTCTCCGGCATGGATAGTCAGTTTCGATTTCGCTTTATCCTGAGGATAATCCTGCTGCAATTGCGCAATGATATCGCGGTCAATCTCCACTACATGCAGATGATTTAATTTTTTCAGCAACGGGCGGGTCAGCGCGCCCAGGCCCGGTCCGATCTCAACCATATTGTCTTTCGGTTCAGGGCGGATTGCAGAAATAATATCGCTGATGATTTGTTCATCAACAAGAAAATTCTGGCCAAACTTTTTCTTGGCCTTATGCACGATGCATTTGTTCTTGCTGCACCATCTGCGCCGCCAGCCTTATTGCCTCCAGCAGGCTGCCGCCCTCGGCTTTACCGGTTCCCGCAAGATCCAGCGCCGTGCCATGATCCACCGAGGTGCGAATGATGGGCAGGCCCAGCGTGACGTTCACGCCCTGCCCGAAGCTGGCGTGTTTCAATACCGGCAGCCCCTGATCGTGATACATCGCCAGCACGCAGTCACACTGCACCAGTTTGTGCGGCGTGAACAAAGTATCGGCAGGCAGCGGCACACTGACGTTCATCCCCTCAGCGCGCAATTTATCCAGCACAGGAATCATCACTTCGATTTCTTCGCGTCCCAGATATCCGCCCTCGCCTGCGTGTGGGTTCAAGCCCGCCACCAGAATACGTGGCTGCGCGATGCCGAAACGATGCCGCAAATCGTGCTGAATAATGCGCAGCACGTTTTCGAGCAGCGCTGCAGTGATCGCAGCAGGCACGTCTTTCAGGGCGACATGTGTGGTGACCAGCGCCACGCGCATCCCGCCGCCGACCAGCATCATCACTACTTGTTTGGTGCCGGTTTGTTCGGCGAGAAATTCGGTGTGCCCGGTAAAAGCAATGCCCGCATCGTTGATGATGCCCTTGTGAACCGGCGCGGTGACCATGCCGGAAAATTCACCCGGTCTTTGTTTATTACCCTGGCAGCCTTGCACCGCACGGCGCAATGTCGTCATTACGTATGCGCTGTTGGCCGCGTTCAATTCACCGGGATGACATTCCGCAATCAGCGGTACATGAATTACCCGGAGAGTATCTGGCTGATCCTGCCATTTTTTTGCGGATAAAAAATCCTGTATTCGCAACTCAATACCCAGTCGGGCAGCACGTTGTTGCAACAAATTTCTATCGGCAATGACCACAAAGGGAATTTCAAGAGACTCAGCGGCAAGCTGCACGCACAGATCCGGGCCTATACCTGCCGGTTCACCGGCGGTAATAACTAATGGCGCGGAAAGCGGAACGGCATTCACTTCTTTTCAAGACGATATTCGATAAACGCCCGATCGCGCAACTGGCGCACCCAATCCTGATAGAGCTCGTCCGATTTGAACGTACCGATGGCGATACGTGCTTGCTGGCGTTTTTGTTGTTCGCTGACATCGGTGCTGCGCCGCTCCAGCACCTGGATCAGGTGCCAGCCAAACTGTGAGTGCACAGCGCCCATTTGTCCGGGTTGCAGTTTGTTCATTGCCTCTTCAAATTCCGGCACCGTCTGCCCCGGAGAAAGCCAGTCCAGATCGCCGCCCTGTTGCGCACTGCCATCCTGCGAATATCGCTTGGCCTGTTCGGCAAAATCCGCACCCCCTTCGATGCGCTGTTTAATTTCCATGATGCTTTTTTCGGCTTCCGCTTCCGGCACAATCTCGCTGGTCTTGATCAGAATGTGCCGCGCATGGGTTTGCGTCACTACCACTGGCGCATTAGCGCTGCGCTTTTCCAACAGCCTGAGAATATGAAAACCGCTCGGGCTGCGCAACACTGCGGAGGTTTGACCAGGCTGCATATTCTGCAACTCGTTCATGAACAGTGGCGGAATGGTATTTCCCGACCGCCAACCCAAATCCCCACCCTTCAGTGCATCCTTGGCGTCTGAACTGCCTGCGGCCACTTGCGCAAAATCTGCACCGCCCTGCAATTTGCTCAATGCCTGCCCGGCTCGTTCGCGCGCAGCCTGAATTTTTTCCGCGCTGGCCTGTTCCGGTACCACGACCAGGATATGAGCGAGGTGAAACTCTTCTCCGACACTGCCGAGCCTGGCCTTGTTGGCAAGATAATTGTCCACTTCGCCTTCGCTGATGATGAGTTTGCTTTCAACTTCGCGCTCGCGCAAACGCGTAGCGATAATTTCCCCGCGAATTTCTTCGCGGAATTTTTTATAATCCACCCCGTCCGCTTCCAGCTTGTGGCGGAACTCGACTTCTGACGGAAAATCATTTTGTTGGGCGATGCGCGTAATCGCCGCATTCAACTGGGTATCGTCCACGCGCACTCCATTTTCCCTGGCATACTGCTGTTGCAGCATATCGATAATCATGCGTTCCAGAATCTGTTTTTCCAGCACTTCAGCGGCCGGTAGCGGTGTATCCTGTTTTTGCAATTGGTGCACCACTTCGCGCACATGCTCTTCCAGCTCGTAACGGGTAATCACATCATCGTTGACCACCGCAACCACCGCATCAATCTCTGTGGCCTGCTGTTGCGGATCGGTGGGCGGCCCAGCCTCATCGGTAAGCGACCCCGCAGCATATGCGGTGCTGATCATAAATAACGCACACCACATCATCAAAATTTTTATTCGCATCATTTTTTCAGGGAATCTTTCGAGTATCAAGGCAACACTTGCGCAGGCTGAATGGCAGTTTTGTCGTTCAATTTGGTATATCCGGGCACGCTTTGCTTGAGCAGGGTCAATGGATCTGAACCCACTTTTACAAAGTCATTCAACTCAAGCTGCACGAAGAAACCGGTATTGGTTTGTTGCGTTGCGGTGGCAAAGCGTTGCGCCACGAGACGCAGCATCCAGCAATCCTGATTATACTCAAGGCCGCCTATCGTCTCCAGAATTCTGGAATCCTGCAGCGAATAATTCCAGCGCGCCACTGCATGCCAGCGGCCTGAAATCGGCCATTGCGTGGAAATATCAACCTGGCGCAGGGCATTGCGCGTAAAACGATAACCCAGATTAAGCACCTTGCCGGCTTCGGGACGATAGCTCGCAGTCAGGTTGTAGCGTTGCACATGCGTTTGATTCGGATCGTATTGAAATTCACTGTCCAGTGACCAGTGCCGGGTCACGCGGCCGGCAAGCGCGAGCAAAATATCCGATCTGTTGGTGGTTGACGCCGGAGTGACCAGGTTCACTTGGGGGACGCTGAAGCTGATGCGCTCGCCTATCATCATTTTCAGGTGTTCCATTCCATTGCCCGGCTCCAGCAAACGCGAGGTCATTGCCAAGGTAATGGAATTGGCATCGCCGACGCGATCGTTGCCGACGAATCGGTTTTCCGTGAATATCTGGGTAAAATTAAAATCGGCCGGAGCCGAGTCAAAATTCGGCAACAGCGATTGATCCTTGTACGGGATATACACATAGAAGGCGCGCGGCTCCAGTGTCTGCACATAGTCATTGTTGAATAAATTTCCCTCGCGCTCGAAGGCAATACCACTGTCCACACTAAAAATAGGCACGGTGCTTGAAACGTTCTGCAATGCTCCCGCATTATTCGCGCCCATCATGTAATACGCGCTGTGCAACGCCAATTTGGGTGTCACATAAAACCACGGCTTATTCACCAGCGGGTAGCTGATGGCCGGGTTAATAACCAGACGTTTGGCCGTCACCGCCGTAGGGTGGTTGAAATCGACATACTCTCCGGCAAAAGCAAAATTCACATGTGCATAATTTTGCCGGGCATTGAGTGTCAATTGCGGCAAGCGCGCATATGGCACGGCAATCGGCGCGGCGGGGTCTTGCAGGGTTTGATAGCGTTGTACCCGCGCCATGGCCGTCCACCAGCCCGCGTCATAATTCATTCCGCCTTCCTGGAGCAGGTTGGCCTGAGAAGTAACACTGAGCGTAGTACCCAAGTCGCGGAAATAATCATTGTCTCCCACCCGGGTGTAACTCACATAACCAGCCAATCTGCTGGCCAGCATTTGATTATGGTTCAACGAAAAAAGCGAACGGTTACGCTTGGCAATCGCGTCATTGGGTAACACATTCACATGCAGCTCGCCGCCAAAACGGGGCTCCAGATAACGGAACTCATTATTGAGCATCAGCCCGCGCTTGGTCATCTCGCGGGGGGCAATGGTGGCATCAAAGTTAGGCGCGATGTTCCAGTAATAGGGCAGCGTCAGTTCACTGCCGCCGGTGACCGTGCCGCCGAAAATCGGCGCCAGAAATCCGGACTTGCGCTGGTTATTCAGCGGGAAGTCCAGCCACGGCGAATACAAAATTGGCACGCCCTTAAACTCTACCGATGCGCTATGGGCGATACCGACCTGCCGATCACGATCGATTTCCAGCAAGCCCATGTTCATCTGCCAATCCTGGTTTCCCGCCGGGCAAGTAGTGTAGGTCGCATTATCCATGCGGTAATGTTGCCGATCCAGAATATGCAGCGCATCCGCCGAACCGCGCGCCTCGTTTTCTTTTAAATAAAATCGCGGCTGCTCCATCACTCCCGTGTTCGTATCCATATTGAAGTGGAGATGCGGGCCGCTCATGGTATTGCCATCCTGTTCCAGCATGACCGCGCCCTGTGCATCAACCTCATGTGAACTCTTCTTGAACAGCAAACGGTCTGCCCGAATCGACTCCCCGCCCTGACTCACCGTCGCATCTCCGGTCGCCTCGATTTGATCTTCCGTTTTTCCCGTCAGGTCGTCTGCTTCGATCACAGCACTGCCATCCTGGCTGGTTTCCGCCATTAGCGGGGGATTTTGCCCGGTGCGCAAATCAGGCAGGTCTTCGCCTGCGTAAGTGAGACGCACAAAGCAAAGCAGAAGGAGCATGAAAAGATCGTTGAATCGAAACCGCATAACGCGCAGCAATAGTAAGATGTTAAACTTCTGCCAGTTTAACATTAAGTATCTCCGAGAACCTCCCATGCAACGTCAGCAACAGCTTACCCAATGGCTGCACGGCCAATTTCCACAAGAGCCGTTCACGATCGCCCCGGCCTCTGCCGATGCCAGCTTCCGCCGCTATTTCCGCGCCACTTTCAGTAACCGCTCTTTGATCGTAATGGATGCTCCGCCACAGCACGAGGACTGTCGCCCGTTCCTGCATGTCGCCAAATTATTCGGCGCTGCCGGAACACATGTGCCGCAGGTTTATGCGCAAGATATGGAACAAGGATTTTTGTTGTTATCCGACCTCGGCAACACTACTTATCTGCAAGCGTTGAACGATGGGAATGCCGACACGGTACGCAATCTCTATGGCGCGGCCACCGATGCGCTGATCAAAATCCAGCTTGCTACGCGCGAAAATGAATTGCCTCCTTACAATGAAGCCATGCTGCTGCGCGAGATGCGCCTGTTCCCGGAGTGGTACATTGCCAAGCATCTCAATGTCACGCTCAATGATGCTCAGAGCGCCAAGCTGGAAACTGTCTTCGCGCGCATCATCGCCAATAACCTCGCCCAGCCGAGTGTCTATGTGCATCGCGATTACCACTCGCGTAATCTCATGGTTACCGAGCCGAATCCGGGCATCATCGATTTTCAGGATGCCGTGTATGGCCCGGTCACTTACGATCTCGCTTCGCTATTCAAGGATGCCTACATCCGCTGGGAAGAAGCTCAAGTGATTGACTGGCTGATACGCTATTGGGAAAAGGCGCGCGCGGCTGGTCTGCCGGTAGCCGATGATTTTTCCGTGTTTTACCGCGATTACGAATTGATAGGTGTGCAGCGGCATCTCAAGGTGCTGGGTATTTTTGCGCGCCTCTATCACCGCGACGGCAAGGATGGCTACCTGAAAGATTTACCGCGCGTGATGGCGTACTTGCGTGCCGCATGCGCGCGCTACATAGACCTCAAGCCGCTGCTGAATTTACTCGACACGCTGGAACCGCACATGACCCAGGAAGGATATACATTTTGAACATGATGCTGCACATGTTCCCTCTCCCTCCTTCGACAAGCTCAAGACAGGCCGAGCCTCTCCCGCAAGCGGGCGAGGGAGCGAACGTGAAAGGCATAAACCCATGAAGGTCATGCTGCTCGCAGCGGGTCACGGTGAACGCATGCGACCGCTCACCGACCACACGCCCAAGCCACTGCTGAAAGTCGGCGGAAAACCGCTGATTACCTGGCACATCGAGAACCTGGTGCGTGCAGGTCTCAATGAGATTGTTATCAATCACGCTCACCTGGGCGAGCAGATTGAAAAAGCCTTGGGTGACGGCAGCCAACTCGGCGCGCACCTTCAATATTCAGCAGAAGGCCAACCCCTGGAAACTGCGGGCGGCATCGCCAACGCGTTGCCGCTGTTGGGTCATGAGCCCTTCGCTGTAATCAACAGCGATATTTTTTGCGATTATGATTTTTCCCGCTTGCCGGAACGCGTTGCCTCTTTGCGAGCCACCGGCGATGCCATACATCTGGTGCTGGTGAATAATCCCATCCATCACCCGCAAGGGGATTTCCCGCTGCATAACGGACGCATTGAAAATCGCAGTGACCCGGGGCTTGCGTCTAGCGGGGGGCAACTGACTTTCAGCGGCATCGGCATCTATCAGCCCAGCGTGTTCGCTCATCTCGTGCGCGGCAGCAAAGCGCCGCTCGCGCCGCTGCTGTATGCGCAGATCGCGCTGGGCAAGGTCAGTGGAGAGCACCATCGCGGCGCGTGGACCGATGTAGGCACGCCGCAACGTCTACATGAACTCAACCAGCAATTACACGCCTCTTTATCCTGACACAATATTATTCGGTTAAACCATCCCTACCAAATCCCCCGTTCGGGCTGAGTTTGTCAAAGCCTTGCACCAACATCAACCTGACACCGGAGACATCATGCCGATCACCCGCGCCAACCGCATTGTCCTGAAATACATCAAACACATCGAAATGACGGGCGTGTTAATGCGCGTCTTCAGTTTTTCGCTGGTGAGCTGGATGGGGCCTGCCAGCCCTTTCATGTTCGTCTGGATATTCAACACCACTGACGCAGTGATGTTGTCCTGGTGCGCACTGCTGAAAAAAGATGCAGCTTATTCCACGCTCAATATATTCTGGGTCATGGTGGGCATCGTCGGTATTCTGCGCGCGGGTGGATGGCTGCATTGATTTGTCGCTGCATAACAGGGACAAATCAGTTTATCATTCACCCATGAAACTTACCGATCCCACGACACCTTACCCTCAGCGCCGTGCCCGTCTGCTGAAACACATGCCACACGGCATCGCTATCATCCCGACTGCGCCGGAAGTACTGCGTAATGCCGACACGCATTATGGCTATCGCCACGACAGCAATTTTTATTATCTGAGCGGCTTCAGCGAGCCGGAAGCGGTGCTGGTACTCGTTGCCGGCCAAAATGAAAGTGGTCAAGCGCTCTCCATTTTATTTTGCCGCGAAAAAAATTTGGAGCGCGAAATCTGGGATGGCCACCGCTTTGGCCCCGATGCCGCGCGGGAACAATTTGGTTTTGACGCGGCCTACTCCATCGAACTGCTGGATGAAAAACTGACCGAGCTGATGGGCAACCGGCTCACGCTGTTTTATCCATTGGGCAGCAATGCCGCATGGGATCAGCGCATTCTCAATATCCGCAATGCGGTGCAAGAAAAAAACCGCGGCGGTATCCGCGCGCCGGAACAAATTCGCGATGTACGCGCGCTGATCAACGAGATGCGTTTGTTCAAGGATGGGCACGAAATCGACATCATGCGCCGCGCCGCCGCGATATCCACGGCAGCCCATAAACGCGCAATGCAATTCACCCGCGCCGACCAGTTTGAATATCAGGTCGAAGCAGAGTTGCTGCATGAATTCTGCCGCCACGGCGCGCGTTATCCCGCTTACACGTCCATTGTCGCAGGCGGCGCGAATGCCTGCGTGCTGCACTATGTGGGGAATAATGCCCAGCTACGAAACGGCGAACTGCTACTGATCGATGCGGGCTGCGAACTGGACGGTTACGCCTCCGACATTACGCGCACTTTTCCAGTGAATGGAAAATTCAGCGCCGCGCAAAAAGATATTTACCAGATCGTGTTGGCCGCGCAAGATGCCGCGATTACCGCCGCACAACCCACACAAACCTGGGACGCGCCGCACCATGCCGCACTGCGTGTTCTGGCACAAGGCTTCATCGACCTCAAGCTGTGCCACGGCAGCGTGGATGCCGTGCTGGAAAGCGAAAGCTACAAGAAGTTTTATATGCATCGCACCGGCCATTGGTTGGGCATGGACGTGCACGATGTCGGCGATTACAAGATCGGCGATACCTGGCGCGCACTGCAACCCGGCATGGTATTGACCGTCGAGCCCGGCTGCTATATTCGCCCCGCCGATGATGTGCCGCAGGCGTTGTGGAACATCGGCATACGCATCGAAGACGATGTGGTGATCACCGCGCAAGGCAATGAAGTATTGACCCAGGCCGCACCAAAAACAGTGGCGGATATTGAAGCGTTGATGAGGCGACAAGCCTGAGACATTTCTGACGCGGCGATTAAATCTGTGCTTCCATAATGATACAGCCATGAACACCCAACAATATGACATTGCCATCATCGGCGGCGGTCCGGTCGGCGCCACGCTGGCACTTGCTTTGCGCGGTAGTAAGCTGAATGTCTGTGTGCTGGAAGCGCGCCCGGCACAGGGCGCCCGCATTGATGCGCGCGCGCTGGCTTTGTCCTACGGCAGCCGTTTATTGCTTGCGCGTCTCGGCGTGTGGAATGCGTTGCAAAATGTATCGGCCATACGCACTATTCATGTTTCGCAACAGCAAAGTTTTGGTCGCGTCGTATTGCGTGCCGCCGAGTTGAAAGTACCGGAGCTCGGTCATGTGCTGCCCTATCCTGCCTTGCAAAATGCATTAGGCCACGCACTGCAACACAGTGACATTAAATCTGTGTACGGCGCAAGCGTCACTCAGTTGCAAGGTGAAGCCGACTGCGCCACCATTGGCTACCAACAGAGCGGCGCAGCACATACCCTGCGTACCCGTCTGGCTGTAGTCGCCGATGGCGGAAAATTATTGTTGCAACAACATCCGCCCGAAATCCGTGACTACGGCCAAAGTGCGGTCATTACCCACGTCACGTGCGCGGCGCCCCAGGCCGACACTGCATTTGAACGATTTACTCCGCAAGGGCCGATGGCGCTGCTGCCATTCCAGAATGGCTACGAGTTGGTGTGGACTGCGCCGCACCAGCTTGCGCAGGAAATTCTGACGTGGGACGACGCGAAATTTTTGCGCGAACTGCATCAGCAGTTCGGTGATCGGGTCGGAGAATTTTTTACTGTCGGCAAGCGTATTTGTTTTGCGCTCGGTCTGCAACGTGCCCCGCAACAGATTCCCATGCCGCACACCGTACTGGTCGGCAATGCCGCACAAACCCTGCATCCGGTGGCCGGGCAGGGGTTTAATCTGGGAATGCGCGATGGGTGGGAGTTGGCACAGGAAATTTTAGATGCCGCACCGGAAACATTAGGCACCGACGCAATGCTCGCCGCCTATCGCGCGCATCGGCGTATCGACCGCGAAGGAGGAATACGATTTACCGATGGCCTGGTGCGGATGTTCTCCAACGATTTACCAATTTTGAGCGCGGGTCGCGCCGCCGCCCTCACCACGCTGGACTGTTTGCCATTCGCCAAACACTTTGTCGCGAAACGAATGATGTTTGGCGCGAATGGTTAGGGTTTCTTTACATTGATACTATTGTGAACATACGCCCAACGCGCAACTGGTTCTGAAATCTTCCTGCGCCGCCGCAAAGTTGCCCAGCGCGCGTTGAGTCAGCGCGCGTCCGTTGTAAGAGTTGGGATTGTCCGGATTAAGCGCGATGGCGCTATCATAATCACGCAGCGCTTCTTGATATTTCCCCAGAGAATAATAGGCCGTAGCACGATTGCCGTACATAAAATCGAAGGGATGTGCGGCGATAGCCTTGTTGAAGTCTGCGATGGCTTCATCATAACGTTTGAGCTGCCCCAGTTCGGTACCACGGTTAAAGTAAATGCGCTCAACACCATATGCATAAGGTTTCTTCCTCACCAGTTTTTCCGCATCGTCCCACAACAGCAAAGGTGCAGCAAAGGTGTTCAGCCGGTTCAGTGTTGCCGGAATTAACAGCACACACACGACACCGAGAACAATGAAGGCCTTTTTGGGAGTAAGCCCTGCGAATACCACCGGTAGTGCCGCGAACAACCCCGGCATCCACAAGTAGCTGCGGTAAAGTACGAAGGGTTCCTGGGCACGCACGGTGGACAGTTCGGTCAGGAACATGATCCAGGGAAATAATAGCGCAAATCCCAGCAACCCCATTCTTCCCTGTTTGAGCAGCAGCCAGACAGCAACACAAAGATAAGCGATGAATGCGATCAGTCCCAGGGTGTGCCAGCCGAACA
>JBDTPU010000313.1:0-2169 GCA_039932535.1 Gallionella sp.
ACGCCAGCGCGTAATTGCCGTGGCGTAATCGCTGCGCTCCATAGCCGCGGATCCAGACAGCGCGAGCGCTGTCGTGTTGTTGGCATTTAACTCCAACGACTTGTTTAACAGCTTGGTGACCTCTTCACTTTGCAAGGTTTGACCATGCGCCATCGCATATACATCGGCATAATTCGCCCAGAGCTGAGCCTCATTTGGCTCCAGCGC
Source organism: Gallionella sp. (assembly GCA_039932535.1). Taxonomy (GTDB): domain Bacteria; phylum Pseudomonadota; class Gammaproteobacteria; order Burkholderiales; family Gallionellaceae; genus Gallionella. Next base: position 208 of record JBDTPU010000313.1, read on the forward strand.
GACGAGGCGTTCATAGGCGGCGACGGCTTCCGGGAAACGCTTCAATTCGGTATAAGAGCGCGCCAGCATCCACCAGTCCCCCGGATTTTTGGGCAGCCGCTTCACCTTCTTTTCCAGTCTTTGCAGCGCTTCTTCCGAATGGATGACGCCATCGGCGTCCGCTATGATGGCTTCCTGCGGTGACAATGCATCAATATTACCCAACGTCAGATAAAGCAATACACTGAATAACGGAAGCGCCAAGGTCAATATCATCGCCAGCATTTTGGCCGGATTGCGTGGCGGCCGGATGGCAGGCTGCTCGGTGATTTTAACTTCTTCCACCAGACGTGATTGCAATTCGCTCTGGCCTTGCTCGTAAGCATCCCGAGTCAATAAACCGTTGCGCAAATCGATTTCAAGCTCGCTCGCCTGGTCGCGCAAAATGCCGAGATTGGCGGTATCGCGCAATACGTCGTTGTGGGAAGAAGCCTTACGCCACAGCGGCAGGGCAACAAAAAGTACTGCGATCAGCAATAATGCTGCGCAGATTGACCAGAATAAAATCATGTCTCTAAATCTTTCAGGGAGTCTTTCGGTGGGTTTAGCAAGGCTGCGGCACGTTGCGCTTCTTCGGCGGACAGATGACTTTCTGGAACCGTATTTTTACGTTTGCGCAGTTGAAATACCAAACCGATCAGGCCTGCCAGCAGCAACGCAAAGGGGCCATACCAAAGCAGCAGGGTATAACTTTTCATGGGTGGGTCAAACAGCACAAAATCACCATAACGGGAAACCAGATAGTCGATGATTTCCTGATCGGTCATGCCCTTTTTCATTTGCTCGCGTACTTCGCGGCGCAAATCTTCGGCAAGCCCCGAGTGAGAACTGGCCAGCGATTCATTTTGACAGACCAGGCAGCGCAAATTTTGCGCCAGGTTGATCATGCGTTTTTCCAGCACGGGGTCTGCGGCCATTTCTTTTGCTTCACCCGCGTAAGAAAAAATCGGCAACAAACCGATAATCAGTATCAACAGATATTTCATTTCGCTTGCAACTCCGCAACCAGGGGAAGGATTTTTTTCTGCAAGCTGTCAATCGTGACTGCACCGATCTGTTTGTAGCGAATCACGCCCTGCTTGTCGATAACATAAGTTTCCGGGACGCCGTATACGCCGTAATCAATTCCAACGCGGCCCTCAGTGTCGGATACGCTCAACACATAAGGGTCACCGCCATGTCGCAGCCACTCTTCGCCGTCTTCACGTTTATCTTTGTAATCCACGCCATAAATCGGCACGATGTTTTTGCTGGCGAGCGCCATCAGAATAGGGTGCTCTTCCCGGCATGAAACGCACCAGGATGCCCACACATTCAGCAACCAAACTTTCCCCCTCATGTCTTGCGATACAAATTGTTTGGTTGGCTCATGCAACTGGGGTAATGCGAATGCGGGGGCCGGTTTATTTAATAACGGTGAAGGCACTTCATGCGGATTCAGCCCCAACCCGACATATAAAAATCCTGCCAACACCACGAAAACCACAAACGGCCACAGGAAACGCATCATGATGCTTTGTTCGGTGCCGCCATGACTCCGCCCGCAGGTAAATTGCCTTCGCTGATACGGCTCGCTTTCTTGCTGTGAATACGATAGCGACGATCGCTGATAGCCAATACACCGCCCAAGGCCATCAATAGACAGCCTCCCCAAATCCAGATCACAAATGGCTTGTAGTAAACACGCACTGCCCAGGCGCCGTCCGATTCTGCAATCGGTTCGCCCATTGAAACATACAGATCGCGGAACAGGCCAGTGTCAATCGCAGCTTCTGTCATCGGCATTCCGGAGGCGTTATAGCGGCGCTTCTGCGGGGACAACTGAGACACCAATTTACCATCCTTGGTGACCGTGAAATGGGCTTCCGCTGCCATATAATTAGGGCCTTGAATGTCGCGCACGCCGTCAAAACGGAACATATA
>JBDTPU010000314.1:0-2077 GCA_039932535.1 Gallionella sp.
CGCCGCTTGCGGCGACCTAACCCGAACGGGTTCCAAAACTGGCCGCTGTGAGCGGAACAAGTTGGAGAGTAGATAATGATACAAATGCAGTCTGTTTTAGATGTGGCCGATAATACCGGTGCGCGCTCTGTGATGTGCATCAAGGTGTTGGGCGGTTCCAAGCGCCGTTATGCTTCCGTTGGTGATGTCATCAAGGTCAGCATTCGGGATGCAGCTCCGCGCGGTCGCGTAAAAAAAGGCGAAGTGTACAACGCCGTAGTGGTTCGCACCGCCAAAGGTGTGCGCCGCCCCGATGGATCGTTGGTTAAATTTGACGGCAATGCTGCGGTATTGTTGAACGCCAAGCTGGAGCCTATCGGCACGCGTATTTTTGGGCCGGTGACACGTGAACTGCGTACCGAAAAATTCATGAAGATCGTTTCGCTGGCACCAGAAGTGCTCTAAGCGGAAACGAATCGAGTCCAATAGATTGAGTCCCATAGATTGAACCAAGGAAATCATGCGCAAGATCAGAAAAAACGATGACGTTATCGTCATCACCGGTAAAGACAAAGGCAATCGCGGTAGTGTGCAGCGCGTGCTGGGTGAATACCTGTTGGTGGGCGGTATCAATAAAGTCAAGAAGCACCAGAAGCCTAACCCGGTAAAGGGTTTAACCGGCGGGATCGTGGAAAAGGAATTGCCCATTCATATTTCGAATGTGGCGATTTACAACGCGGCCGCCAAAAAGGGTGATCGTATCGGTATGAAAACGCTGGAAGATGGACGCAAAGTGCGCGTGTTCAAGTCCAGCGGTGAAATGATAGACGCTTAAGGAGTATTAGAGCATGGCTCGTTTGTATGGATTTTACAAAGACCAGGTCACTAAAGACCTGATGAAACAGTTTGGCTACAAGTCCGTCATGGAAGTGCCGCGCATTGAAAAGATCACCTTGAACATGGGTGTGGGCGAAGCGGTGGCCGACAAAAAAGTGATGGAGTTCGCCGTTGGCGACATGCAAAAAATTGCCGGTCAGAAACCGGTGGTGACGATGTCCAAAAAATCCATCGCCGGCTTCAAGATTCGCGAAGGTTATCCGGTCGGTTGCAAGGTGACGTTGCGCAAAGAGCGCATGTATGAATTTCTGGATCGGCTGATTTCTGTGGCGATCCCGCGTATTCGCGATTTCCGCGGTATCTCCGGCAAGTCTTTCGACGGTCGTGGTAATTACAACATGGGCGTGAAAGAACAAATTATTTTCCCGGAAATCGAGTACGAAAAAATTGATGCGTTGCGTGGCATGAATATCACCATCACCACCTCCGCGAAGACTGACGAAGAAGCCAAAGCGCTTTTGTCGGCATTCAAGCTCCCATTAAAGAAATGAGGAAGAATAATGGCTAAGAAGGCAGTTATTAATCGCGAACAAAAGCGCCGTGAAATGGTGGCAAAGTTTGCGGCCAAGCGCGCGTTGTTGCTGGCGACAATTGGAAATGTAAGGATGGGCGAAGAAGAGCGCGCTGCTGCGCGCCTGAAGTTGCAGGCATTGCCGCGCAACTCCAGTCCGGTGCGTCTGCGCAATCGTTGTGCGTTGACCGGACGTCCGCGCGGCACTTTCAAAAAATTTGGTTTGGGGCGTATCAAGTTGCGTGAATTCGCGATGCGCGGTGAGATTCCCGGTATCGTTAAGGCCAGCTGGTAGGAGAAATTATATGAGTATGAGTGATCCAATCTCCGACATGTTGACGCGCATTCGTAATGCGCAGATGGCGGAAAAAACCACAGTTGCAATGCCTTCTTCGAAACTGAAGGTGGCGATTGCTGAAGTGTTGAAAGACGAAGGTTATGTGGATGGCTTCAATGTTGTCGCGGGCGAGGCTGGCAAAGCCACGCTGGAAATCGGCCTGAAGTATTACAGCGGTCGTCCGGTAATCGAAAAAATTCAACGCATCAGCCGTCCCGGGCTGCGTATTTACAAGGGTTCCGATGATATTCCCAAGGTGATGAACGGCCTCGGTATTGCCATCGTGTCGACTTCCAAAGGTTTGATGACCGACCGCAAAGCGCGCGCCAATGGTATTGGCGGTGAAGTGCTGT
>JBDTPU010000315.1:0-5487 GCA_039932535.1 Gallionella sp.
CGGTTTTCGCAAAATTCCGGATTTATTCAAGCTCGTTCCAGGCATGTATGTCAGCTATTACAAGGGCAGTCAGGCTATCGTGTCCTATCACGGCACGTCTGATCAATATGCGCGACGCATGCAGGTGCTGATTGATGGTCGCAGCGTTTACCTTGCACCGTTCAGCGATGTGGACTGGGAGTCCTTGCCGGTCAATATTGATGACATTGAGCGTATTGAAGTGGTGCGCGGCCCGTCGGCGGCGGCGCATGGCGCAAATTCGCTGCAGGGTGTCATTAACATCATCACTCGTGATGCAGGCGCATTCTCCGGCGCAAATGTGTCTACCGCACAGGGTAATAAGGGAATTTCCGATGTGTCTGCACATGTGGGCAGGCGCGGCGAGAAATTGGATTATCGGTTCACCTTCGGTTACCGCAGCGATAATGGTTATGATCCCAGAACTGATTTGCTAAATAACGATACTAGCAATGACAGCTATGCCACGCGGCTGTTGAATTTTCGCGCTAACTATCATCCCAATTACGCAGATAATCTTGGTGTGCAGGCGGGCGCCAGCAACGGGGTGCGCGGCGTGGGGTTTGCCTCCAGCGCGCTTAACAAGCCTCATGATCAATTTGCTGCGGAAAATTTCCAGCAGTTGACCTGGCAGCGAGCACTCGATAACAGCGATGAATTGCAATTGCGTTATTACCACATACGTTTGTACAGAGAAGAAGCAACCACCACTACTTTCGGTCCTGTTCAAGTTGCGCTCGCCGATTCGCTCTTGTCCGAGCGGCATGAGTTGGAGTTGCAACATACAGTGCATCTCGGCGATGCAAATCGCATGGTTTGGGGAGCCGCTTATCGCACTGATTTTGTCGACTCAGCGAATTATTTTTTGACACCTATACGCCAGAATGAATACCGGTGGTTCGCGCATGACGAGTGGCGCATCACTCCGGCGTGGCTGTTGAATGCCGGCGTAATGCTGGAAAATGGAGGCCTGGGCAGGACCGACAGCTCACCGCAAGTTGCGCTGAATTACCATATCACTCCCACGCATACGCTGCGCGCCGGTGTGTCGCGCGCTTACCGGAATCCGGCGATGCTGGAGGAAAAAGGCAACTGGCGTTATCCGTTACCGCCTGCTTTACAAAGCGCTTTTGGAATTCAAAATTATCCGATTCTGATAGCCTCGGGCGGGCTAAGACCGGAGCAGGTGTTGTCGCGCGAGGTCGGCTATCTGGGGAAATGGGTTGACTACGGTTTAGCTATTGATTTCAGGATTTTTCATGATCAATACAGTGACCTCATTGTCCCGATGGCGGTGCCAAATCCTGTAGTAGGCAGAACATTTGATGCGGTCAATAGTTCTGCTTCGATGGGGCAGAGCGGGGCGGAGACCAGTATTGAATATCGTTTGGCGGAGCAGACGCGCGTCATCTGCAACTACTCGCGCAATCGTATCAGCACATCTCTGGCGGGATTTCAGGGCAACATGCCGGAAGAGCAGTTCGGTGTGATGTATGCGCAACGCATGGGGGAATATTCGTTCAGCCTCAATTATTATAATCAGAGCGCGTCATTACCGGCTGATCGTCCAAGCTCCGATCGGCAACCCCAGCATCAAAGAACCGACCTGCGTTTGGCTAAATCTTTCAAGGCAGGCGCAGGTATAAATGGTGAAGCGGCAGTGGTGGTACAAAATTTATTTAACACTGATTACAGCGAATATATTGCCACTAATGTATTTAAACGACTGAGTTATGCAAGTCTTGCGGTTAATTTCTAGCCGCCAATAATGATCGGACTTCGCCAAAAATTGGTTCGCGCGTTGGTGTGCTTGCTGATGGCAGCACCACTTTTATGCCGGGCAGAAAATCTGAAAGTGCTGGTGATATTAAGCGATAACAATGCGCCGTATCAATTTTTTGCCACTGCGCTAAACAACAGCTTACCTGCCTTGATGCGTGCCACGGTTCTGGAACATCCCGAGCTGTTTTCCCCCGAAATGCAGCCGGATCTGATTGTCGCGGTGGGCATGAAAGCCACCGAGTTGGCCGCGGCTCAAACCCATATCCCCGTGCTGGCGGCGATGATTCCACGGAGCGGTTATGAAGCGCTGCTGGCAACTTCCCCGAAAAAAATCCCCCGTCCGATTTCGGCGCTTTATCTCGATCAGCCCTGGATGCGGCGGATTGATTTCTGGCGGGCAGCGCTTCCTGGCCGACATAGAGTTGGTTTGCTGCATTCACCAGATGCACATATTGATGTTGCGCGCTTGCGCGAGGAAATTGCCCACCGAGGCGGCTCGCTGATTACTTTCCCGGTTCGCTCCCCGGACGAGTTATTTCCCCAGCTGGAAAGCGTTTTGACCGGCAGTGATGTCCTGCTTGCAACACCGGACAATCTGATTTACAGCAGCAGCAATATTCGCAATATTCTGTTGACCAGCTATCGTTACGGCGTTCCTCTCATTGGTTTGTCCCAAGCGTATGTCAATGCCGGTGCACTATGTGCGATTTTTTCCACGCCAGAGCAGTTGGGGATACAAGCCAGCGCGATGGTGATTTCATTTGCACGGAACAGGGAATTGCCCGTTCCGCAATATCCCGCCGCTTTCACTATTGCGGTGAATCAACAGGTGGCTCGATCCTTGGGGATTGAATTGCCTTCTACAGAAGCGATTTTTGGCCAAATGAGCAAGGCGAAGGAGGAGCGATGAAGCAATATACTATTCGCCAATATGTCGCGGGATTAACGTTAATTCCGCTGCTGATTATGGCAGCGGGACTGGAGACATATTTCTTGCATGACCGTTCTTCCGATCTGGATCGCGACTTGATGGAGCGCGGTCAATTCATTGCTCATCAACTTGCTACCAGCAGCGAATACGGCGTGTTTGCCAATAATCAAGCCTTCTTGAAAGACATGGCGCTGGGGGTCTTGCAACAGCCGGATGTGCGTGGCGTGACTATCTTGAATGCGGCTTCCGAAAGCCTGGTTGAGGCGGGAGAATTTTCCAATACGGGAAATGCCCCGATGAATGCGACTCAGGCGACTGCAAGGCCGTCAAGCAAACTTAAACGGGTACATGCCAGCACAATCACAGAATCGGTCAATCGGTTAACACCCACTCATAGCGATGGCGAAAATTTGTGGATATACCAGCCCATCATTTCGGCGCAAGTACCATTGGATGAATCAGAGACCAGTCCGGCTCAACAAGCAGGCGCGGTCATTATAAAAATGAGTTGGGCACGCACGCATCAACTCCAGTCACAGATGTTTTGGCTGACGATAGGGGCAACAGCGCTATTTTTAATCATCTCCCTGTATCTGATCTATCTCGCTGGACGAAGGATTACCTCTCCCATTTGCGAATTAAGTGATGCCGTACAGCTAATAGGCAAAGGTAATCTCGAAACGTGTGTTGCAGTACCCACCCGCATCACTGAACTTAGCAATCTGGTACGGGGAATAAACGCAATGGCGACCCAGTTGCAGCAAGAGAGCGCCATTCTGCAGCAACGCGTGGAAGAGGCTACCCGCATTGCTGCGATCGCTTTCGAGTCGCATGAAGGCATGATGGTAACCGACGTCAATGGCGAGATTTTGCGCGTCAATAGTGCTTTCAGCAAAATTACCGGCTATAGCGGCGAAGAAGCCGTTGGCCAGATGGCGCGCCTGCTGAAGTCAGGCCGACACGACGCAAATTTTTATGCCGCGATGTGGAAGAGCATCCATCATCTTGGCTCATGGCAGGGCGAAATCTGGAATCTGCGCAAGAGCGGTGAATTATATCCAGCCTGGCTCACCATTACCGCAGTGAAAAGAGGGGATGGTGTAGTCACTTATTACGTCGCCACCTTGTCCGACATCACGGTGCGTAAAGCTGCCGAAAATGAAATTAAAAATATGGCGTTCTATGACACCTTGACCCAGTTGCCTAACCGCCGCATGTTGATGGAGCGTTTGAGTCAGGCAATAACAACGAGTAAAAGAAGCGGACGTTATGGCGTGCTCATGTTTCTGGATCTGGATAATTTCAAGCCGCTGAATGACAAGTACGGGCATGTGGTGGGCGATTTGCTTTTGATCGAAGTGGCGCGCCGTCTCACCAGCTGTGTGCGTGAGGCGGATACCATCGCACGTTTTGGAGGCGATGAGTTTGTGGTGATGTTAAGCGAGCTGGACGTTGAGAAAGCCGATCCCGTTACACAAGCCAGCATCGTCGCAGAAAAAATACGCCTTGCTCTGGCCGAGCCGTATACGCTGGAAGTCCAGCAAGAGGGCCAGGCAACCACCACGGTGAATCATCATTGCACGTCGAGTATCGGTGTGGTATTGCTCACCAATAATGAGGCAGGCCTGGAAGATATTCTCATGTGGGCTGATACGGCAATGTATCAAGCGAAAAGAGATGGACGCAATTTGATTCGTTTTTATGAATAGCATCGATTCAGCTGGCCGCCAGAAATGGGCCGCCGTATCGTTTGTTCAATGTATGTGTTTTGCAGGCTTTTGTGGAAATATAAAGATGCACAATACGATTAGCCCGAGAAGCGCCCCAGACGCTGAATAGCGACTTAATGCCAAGCCACCATTGCTAATGGGTTTGTCGAGGAGATCTCCGACGACAGCGCCGAGGGGGCGAGTAAGGATGAACGCGACCCAAAATAATACTGTTCTGGAAATATTGGTTCGGTAGTACGCTGTTGCGATTACTGCCAACATCGCTCCAAACACTACCGCCCCGCCACTATACCCAAGACCGGCTGTATCGGCAGCCGAGTCGCCAAGCGCAGTACCCAGAGTTTGCGAAAACATGATCGTTATCCAGTAAAATGTTTCTGCTTTTGGTGAGTTCACAGTATCAACGGCAACTGAACCGAGTGCGCGATACCAAAGCATCAGTGAGGCCATTAATAATGTAAAAAGAATAGTGCTTCCACCTGCGTATCCGATGCCAAGAGATCGATCCGCAAAATCTGCCAACGTCGTTCCAACTGTTGTCGTTGCAATGATTGTTGTCCAGTACACAACGGAGTGGAATTTCTGCGCTAAAACCTGAACTATTACTGCGACGACAAATATTGCGGCAAAGATTCCGGTACTCACTAGATAGCCGAGATTCATTGACATAGACAAGGCATCGCCGCCGGTTTCACCCAGAGTGGTGGCGAAAATTTTTATAACCCAAAAAATCAAGGTTAATTCCGGTACCTTACTCAAAATTTCTTGCTGCTCTGTGTTCATTGCTTTCTTCAATAATAATGATACTTGCCCGGCTCTTGGTGTCCGCTTCTGAGACAAAAGACGTTCATGGTGCCACCAATTGATGCCTGACAGATAAGAATGATATTTTTAAAATCCTCAACAATTGTAGGATCGACCTGAAGTTGTAGAAAATAAAAAAGGCTTACAGAAATGTAAGCCTTGGAAAATCTGGTGGCCCGGGGCGGAATCGAACCACCGACACAAGGATTTTCAATCCTCTGC
>JBDTPU010000316.1:0-3481 GCA_039932535.1 Gallionella sp.
CAAAGACATCGCGCTGGCGATAATCGGCAAGATCGGTACGGCGGGCGGCACTGGCTATGCCATTGAGTTTGCCGGCAGCACGATACGCAGCCTTTCGATGGAAGGCCGCATGACGGTGTGCAACATGGCAATCGAAGCCGGCGCGCGCGCGGGCATGATCGCAGCGGACGATATCACCATCAATTATCTCAAGGGTCGCCCGTTCGCACCGCAAGGTGAATTGTGGGACAAAGCGGTGGATTATTGGCACTCTTTACACAGCGACGAGGGCGCGCAATTCGATGCCGTGGTCAAACTGGACGCCGCGCAGATCAAGCCGCAAGTGACCTGGGGCACGTCGCCGGAAATGGTGGTGGCGGTGGACGGGCGCGTGCCTGATCCGGCGACTATGAGTGATGCGGTCAAACGTCAAGCTGCCGAGCGTGCGCTGAAGTATATGGGTTTGACGGCGAACACGCCGATCACGGAAATCAATATCGACAAGGTGTTCATCGGTTCCTGCACCAATTCGCGCATCGAAGATTTGCGCGCTGCGGCGGGGATTACGCGCGGCAAACATATTGCAGCGAATGTGAAATTGGCGATGGTAGTGCCGGGCTCCGGCTTGGTGAAACAGCAGGCCGAGCAGGAAGGTCTGGATAAAATTTTTATCGCGGCGGGTTTTGAATGGCGCGAGCCGGGTTGTTCGATGTGTCTGGCGATGAATGACGATAAGCTCTCACCGGGCGAGCGCTGCGCTTCGACTTCCAACCGCAATTTCGAGGGGCGGCAAGGGCAGGGCGGGCGTACTCATTTGGTAAGTCCGGAGATGGCTGCGGCAGCGGCGATTGCCGGGCATTTTATCGATGTAAGTAAATTATGAAAGGAGCAGACATGAAAAAAATAGCGGTTTTGTTGGCGGCATTGCTGGCTGGAGGTGCTGCGTTTGCTGATGATGATAGTCTCGTGGACCGTGCCGGCAATGGCATCAAGAAAGGCGGCAACGCTGCTGCACATGGCATTGATAAAGGTGCCAGGAAGGTTGAGCCGGCCATCAGGCGCGGTGGCAAAGCGGCAGCTAGAGGGATCAGAAAAGGTGGCAAGTGGGTCGGCCGAGGCTTGCATAAGGCAGGCGAAAAAGTGGAAAAGGTAAGCAAGTAATCCATGCAAAAATTTACTGTGCTCAACGGATTGATCGCGCCGCTGGATCGTGCCAATGTTGATACCGACGCGATCATACCGAAGCAGTTTTTGAAATCCATCAAGCGTTCCGGTTTCGGCCCGAATCTGTTCGATGAATGGCGTTACCTCGATCACGGCGAGCCGGGCGGGGATAATTCCAGACGTCCGCTCAATCCGGATTTTGTGCTCAACCAGCCGCGCTATCAAGGCGCCCAGATTCTGCTGGCGCGCGAAAATTTCGGCTGCGGTTCGTCGCGCGAACACGCACCTTGGGCATTGGATGATTATGGTTTCCGCGCCATCATTGCGCCCAGTTTCGCCGACATTTTTTTCAATAACTGTTTCAAGAATGGCCTGTTGCCGATCCGGCTGGCTGCGGAACAAGTGGATTCTTTGTTCAAGGCGGTGGAAGCGAATGTCGGCTATAAATTGAAGATCGATCTGGAGCAGCAAACCATCAGTGCGCCTGATGGCAAAGTGTATAAATTTGAAGTCGAAACATTCCGCAAATATTGTTTGCTGAATGGCCTGGATGATATTGGGATGACCTTGCAGCATGTAGACGCAATCAAGAGTTACGAGACGAAGCATCGGGCCGCCCAGCCGTGGCTGTTTTAAGTGAAACGTGAAACGGGAAAAGTGAAACGTAACCCTTCCGGCAGGGAGGGTGGCGCGAAGCGCCGGGTGGGCATCCCATTTCACATTTCACTTTTCACAGAATTCGGAGTGCCTGAATGAAAATTGCAGTTTTGCCCGGTGACGGAATAGGTCCGGAAATCGTTGCGCAGGCGGTCAAGGTACTGGAAGCTTTGCGCCGCGATGGTTTAAAAATCGAGATGGAATATGCGCACCTCGGCGGAGCAGGCTATGACACAGCCGCAGATCCGTTGCCGGAAGCGACGCTGAAGCTGGCGCAGGATTCCGACGCGGTACTGCTAGGCGCGGTGGGCGGCTATCAATACGATACGCTGCCGCGCGCCATGCGCCCGGAGCAGGGACTGTTGCGCATCCGCAAAGGCTTGGGCTTGTTCGCCAACCTGCGCCCGGCGCTGGTGTATCCCGAGCTGGTCAATGCTTCCAGCCTGAAGCCGGAATTGGTGTCGGGTCTGGATATCATGATTTTGCGCGAACTGACCGGCGACATTTATTTCGGCCAGCCGCGCGGCGTGCGCATACTGGACAACGGGGAGCGGCAGGGTTTTGACACCATGCACTATAGCGAGTCGGAAATTCGCCGCGTGGCGCATGTCGGTTTTCAGATCGCGATGAAGCGCGCGGGTAAGAATGGTCAGGGCAAGTTGTGTTCGGTGGACAAAGCGAATGTGTTGGACACCAGCATGTTCTGGCGCGAAATTGTGACCGGGGTGGCGAAGGAATATCCGGCAGTGGCGTTGTCGCATATGTATGTGGATAACGCGGCAATGCAACTGGTGCGCGCGCCCAAGCAGTTTGATGTGATTTTGACCGGCAATATTTTTGGCGATATTTTGTCCGATGAGGCATCAATGCTGACTGGTTCCATCGGCATGTTGCCTTCGGCTTCGCTGGATGCGAACAACAAGGGACTGTACGAGCCCTGCCACGGTTCGGCTCCGGATATTGCAGGTAAAGATATTGCCAATCCGCTGGCGACGATTTTGTCGGTGGCGATGATGATGCGCTACACTTTTGCGCGCGAAGACCTCGCACAACGTATTGAAACTGCGGTGCGAAAAACGCTGCAACAGGGATTGCGCACGGCGGATATTGCCGAAGCGGGGATGGAGAAAATCGGCACGGCAGCGATGGGTGATGCAGTCGTCGCGGCACTATAAGAGCTGTGCAATGTGAAACATAACCATCCCGACCGTGTGGCGCGCAGCGCCGGGTGGGCATCACTTTTCACGTTTCACTTTTCACAGATTTATTGAGGAAAATAATGAGCAAGCAATATGACGTTTGTATATTAGGCGCAACCGGCGCGGTGGGCGAGGCGATGGTGGCGATACTGGAACAGCGCAAATTCCCGGTGCGCAATCTTTATCTGTTGGCATCCAGTCGCTCGGCGGGTTCCACCGTGGCCTTTAACGGTAACGATATTACTGTTATTGATGTGGAAGGTTTTGACTTTTCCAAAACCCAGATCGGATTGTTTTCGGCGGGCGGCAGCGTGTCGGAAAAATATGCGCCGATCGCCGCGGCAGCCGGTTGCGTGGTGATCGACAACACCGCACATTTCCGTTACGACCGGGATATTCCGCTGGTGGTGCCGGAGGTGAATCCGCACGCCATCGCGCAATACAAAAATCGAGGCATCATCGCCAATCCGAATTGCTCCACC
>JBDTPU010000317.1:0-1988 GCA_039932535.1 Gallionella sp.
AGTATCACCACCGCCATCAGCACCAGCACCGGAACCTCGTTGAACCAGCGATAAAAAATATGGCTGCGCGTGTTCCGGTCGGCGGCGAACATCTTCACCAGCACGCCGCAGTAGTAGTGATAAGCGATCAATATCAACACCAGAAAAAGTTTGGCGTACAGCCAATTGCCGGTTATGTCGTAACCCAACCACAACCACAGGCCGAAGCCCAAGGCTAGCCACGCAATGGGCGTGACGAAGCGATACAGCTTGAACTCCATTAACTTCAGCCGCGCAATTTCCGCAGGCTGCGTTGCCATCGCGTGATTCACAAAAATCCGTGGCAGATAAAATAATCCGGCGAACCAGCTCACGACGAAGATGATGTGGAATGATTTAACCCATAACATATAAGCCTTTTGATTGATTGATAATCATGTCATCTCATGAGCGGACCACAACCAGCCTGACCGTCTCCGTTTTTGTCCTGATCTTGAGCCAGTCGATTATTTTCTTCTGGTCCTTGCGGGACATGGGTTTGCCGACCACCAGATAAGCGATCAGCACATTTTCATTCGAACCATTGGTTTGCCATACCTTGGTATTGGCCAGTGCCAACCGTTCCACCGTGGCAAACTGGATTCGCAATTCCTTTACGATGCTTTCGGTATCAGGCTGTGCGTCCTTGATTTGCAAAATTTCCGCTTCAAGCTCTTGCAAATGCCGATCCTTTTCTTCACCCGATTTCAAACGCGCGGTGTACATATCTTTCAACAGGCTGGTCTTGAGCGAGGCGATATCTATTTTATTGCTGCTTGGCTGGTGCACCACCAAGTGGACATTTTTAAGCCGGTACTCCGTCAGGTGTTGTTTGATACTATTCAGCTGTTCATTGCTGATCTCATCACCGATTAAGGAAACTTCAATTTCCTTGGTAGTCGGATTGATAATCTCCTGCGTGACCAGGGTATTTTCGAAGGCCATCTGGTTTTTGATGAATTCATGTGCCCGTGAATTAAATGCGACATCGGTCACCATATCATAGGCCAGGTATATGCTGGGCAGTACCGTAATCAACACCAGCGAGATGATATAGGTGCGTACCCGGCGTTCTGTGGCTGCATCCACAAAGCGTTTGTGCGGCGGCTTGAGATAGCCGATAAACAATACCGTCGCCAAGGCAATGAAAACCATGTTGATAAAAAACAGATAAAACGCCCCGAAAAAGTATGACCAATGCGCGGTAGCCAACCCATACCCCGCAGTACATAACGGGGGCATCAATGCGGTTGCAATGGCAACACCGGGAATGACATTTGATTTTTCCTTGCGGGTGGTAGCGAGAATGCCCGCCAATCCACCAAACAGCGCAATTAACACATCCCAGATGGTCGGCGTGGTACGCGCCAGTAGTTCTGAACGCGCTTCTGACAGAGGGCTGATTAGGAAATACAGGGTGGCGCTGAAGATGCTGATTAGTACCGCCAGGCTGATATTCCGAGCCGATTTTTTGATGAGATCGAAATCGTTAATGCCAATCCCGTATCCAATGGCCATGATCGGGCCCATCAGCGGAGAAATCAACATCGCGCCGATAATGACTGCGGCAGAATTGACATTGAGGCCAATGGATGCGACGACAATCGCAAACATCAGCACCCATAGATTGGTGCCCCTGAATTCCGCCATGGAACGTATGGTGGTGTCGATAACCTCGGGTTCAGCTTGATCCTCGCGCACGCTGAACTGACGCGACAAGATAGAGCGCAACTGCCTGAACATAATGCGGCTTAAATTGGGTCGGGTATCGTTCACGGCTTGCCTTGAAGGTTTTTTGGAGGAGAGAGCTCGCCCATGCGCCGTAGCATCGGTGTCATGGTCAAGCCTTGTGCAAAAATCGAGAAGGCGACAACGGCAAATGCGACCGTAATGATCTCATCATGATGCGCGATGTTGTCAGGAAGCCCGAGTGCCAGTGCCAATGCCAGTGCGCCGCGCAAGCCACCCCA
>JBDTPU010000318.1:0-11467 GCA_039932535.1 Gallionella sp.
CGGTGGCTTCCATGATGCGCAGGTTGGCCTGATGGGGTACCAGCCAATCAATATCAGAACCTTGCAGCTGGTTTTCTTCAAGCACTTCTTCGACCACTTCGCTCAGCACTTTGACGGCGAATTTAAAAACCGCCTGGCCTTCCATCTTGATGAAGGGATCTCCTTGCACTATCCCATTGCGAATGTTGCCCTCGGCTTTCAACATGCCGCGATGGCTGCCATCCGCGTGCAATTTGCAGGCGATGATGCCGGGCGTTTCGGCAGCGCGCAACACCACTGCACCTGCGCCGTCGCCAAACAATACGCAAGTGGTGCGGTCACTCCAATCCATGAAGCGCGACATCACTTCTGCGCCGACCACCAGCGCAGTTTTGGCTTGCCCGCTGCGAATGTACAGGTCGGCGGTATTCATCGCATAAACAAAGCCGCCGCATACCGCTTGCAGGTCAAATGCGGCGCAGCGATTTTTGATGCCGAGTTTGTCTTGCAGGATGCAGGCAGTGCCGGGAAAAATCTGATCAGGGGTAGTGGTCGCGACGATCACCAGATCAATTTCTTCGACGCCGATACCTGCTGCTTCAATGGCTTGGAGACTGGCATGCAACGCGAGATCGCTGGTCAATTCGTGATCTGCCGCGATGTGCCGCTCGACGATACCGGTACGCGAGAGTATCCAGTCGTGCGAGGTATCAACCATTTTTTCCAGATCGAAATTGGTCAATATTTTTTCCGGAAGATAACTTCCGGTGCCGATGATGCTCGAAAATTTCTGGGGCTGCATCAGGAAACCTCCGCTACTTTCTGCTGATTTGAGTGATGCCATTTTTCGATGTGCTCGCTGATGTGTTGCAACATGCCGCCGCGCGCTTCTTCGGCGGCGCGTTCGATCGCACAGCGGAACGAGAAAACATCGGCTGAACCGTGGCTCTTCACCACGATACCCTTCAAACCGAGCAGACTTGCCCCATTGTAGCGGCGTGCATCCACTCTGCGTTTGAAAGCATTAAGTACTGGCATCGCCACCACCGCGGCCAGCCTGGAAAAAATATTCCGGCCAAACTCTTCGCGCAAGAAACCGCCCAGCATCTGCGCCAGACCTTCGGTAGTTTTCAATGCCACGTTGCCGACAAAGCCATCACACACCACTACGTCGGTGGTACCTTTGAAGATGTCATTACCCTCGACGTTACCGTAAAAATTCAGGTCGCTGGCACGCAACAATTCTGCGGCCTGCTTGACCACCTCGTTACCTTTGATTTCTTCGCTGCCGATATTCAACAGGCCAATGCTGGGACTGGACTTGTGTTCCAGCGCAGTAACCAGTGTCGCGCCCATCAACGCGAATTGCAGCAGATGCTCGGCATTGCAATCGGTGTTGGCGCCAAGGTCAAGCATACAGACCTGGCCATTGCTGGTCGGCAGAAAAGACGCAATCGCGGGGCGGTCTATGCCTGGGATGGTTTTCAGCACATAGCGTGCCGTCGCCATCAGTGCGCCGGTGTTGCCCGCACTGATGCAGGCCAATGCTTCACCGAGCTTGACCAGATTGATGCTGACACGCATTGAGGAATCTTTTTTGCCGCGCAATGCGGATTGCGGTTGTTCGTCCATGCCCACCACTTCGCTGGCAGGATGAATGCGCAAATGCACGCCGGCTTGCACACCCAGGGCGCGCAACTCGGTTTCAATGGCATTAGGAATTCCCACCAGAACGATGGTATCGTTGGGGAACTGCTTCAGATACTCAACTGCAGCAGGGACGGTGACCGTTGTGCCGTGGTCGCCTCCCATCGCATCTATGGCTAATGTGACATCCACTAAGCGATCCTTGGCAAGGCTAACAGTAAAGGAAACACAGCCGACCTGATGATCGGCTGCGCTACTTGATTTAAGGCTATTCGCCCTTGGTCTTGACTACCTTTTTGCCGCGGTAAAAACCGGCAGCACTGATGTGGTGACGCAAATGGGTCTCACCCGTGGTCGGTTCAACCGCTATCGCGGGAGGCGTCAAAAAATCATGGGCGCGGTGCATGCCACGCTTGGATGGGGACTTTTTATTCTGCTGTACTGCCATGATAACTACTCCTAAAAAACTATTTAATTATGACGCTTCAACTTTGCTAAAACCGCAAAAGGATTTTTTTCTTCCTGATGAGCATTCTCGCCATCCGTCAGCTGACAAGCACCCAACTCGTGTTTGGGCGCGATAGGCAGGCTTAACAAAATCTCTTCTTCCAGCAAATCCAGTACATTCAAATGCGCATCCGCTAAAATGCTATCGAACTCTTCTTCATCTCCGCCAATATAATCATCCAGCGCATCCATGCCTGCTTGATCGCGCAGCAACAAACGCGTATCCAGCCAAATCGGATAATCCAGATCATTCAGGCAACGCTGGCAACGCAACTGACATCGCCCGGCCACATTCACGTCCAGAAAATAACTGCCCAGTTTATCTACGCCACCTTGCACGGTGTAACTCAAAATTCCCTGCGGATTTTCCAGTATCTCGAGCAAACGCGGCAGCTTGGCGATCGGCACTTCCCCGCTCATTCCTTGGCCATTTCTGGCAAAATCCAAGCTATCGATGAAAGGCCGTGCGTACATGAGGCGCGCATGATATATTTTTCGCCGCTCCCTGTCAAAAATCATCCTGAAAAATTATAAGGAATATTGTGCTTGTCCTCGCCTCCAGCTCCATTTACCGCAGCGAACTGCTCAAACGGCTCCAGCTTCCATTCGAGACTGCCACAGCCAATGTAGATGAAACACCGTTACCGCATGAGTCCGCACGCGCCACCTCGATGCGCCTCGCGCAGGAAAAAGCCCGTGCCGTGGCCAGTAATTATCCTGACGCATTAATCATCGGCTCCGACCAGGTCGCGCTGCTGGAGGGTCAGCAGCTCGGCAAACCGCTTACCCACGACAAGGCGGTCGCGCAGCTGCGCAGCATGCGCGGCAAGACCACGCATTTTTATACCGCACTGACAGTATTGAACAACCGAACCGGCAATCTGCAAGCCGCAGTGGCAGAAAATTCCGTCACGCTGCGCGACCTGAGCGATACCGAGATCGAAAGCTACCTGCAAAAAGAGCAGCCCTATCAGTGCGCCGGAAGCGCGAAATTTGAAGGGCTGGGTATCGCATTGATCAGCAAAATGACCGGCGAAGATCCCAGTGCACTGATTGGCCTGCCGCTGATTCTGCTGGTTGAAATGCTGCACCGCGAAAATGTGCGTTTGTTCTGAATGACCCCGGGTTCGAAATGACATCGGGTTCAAAATGAAATCAGGCACGCTTTACCTGATTCCCTGCACCTTGGGCGATACCCCAGCAGAGCAGATATTGCCTCAGCACGTCATCGATGTGGCGCGGAAGTTACAACATTTTGTGGTGGAGCAACCCAAGAGCGCGCGACAATTTCTCTCCGCACTCAAACCCGAACAACCTATCCAGTCGCTGCATTTCGCCACACTCAATGAACACACCGCCACTAACGAATTATCTGCATTGCTCGCGCCGCTACTGGCCGGACATGACGTTGGCATCATTTCCGAAGCGGGTTGCCCCGGCATCGCCGACCCCGGTGCAGATTTAGTCAAGCTGGCCCACCGCAATGGCATTCGTGTCGTGCCGCTGGTGGGTCCTTCTTCTATTTTGCTGGCGTTGATGGCTTCCGGCCTGAATGGACAGTGCTTTGCCTTTTACGGTTATTTGCCGATAGCGGAAACGGAGAGAAACAAGACGATCACCATGTTGGAAATAGAATCCGCAAAACGCAACCAAACCCAGCTGTTCATCGAAACCCCCTACCGCAACGACAAGATGTTTGGTGCGCTGCTCACCCGGTGTCGCCCGGACACAATGCTGTGCGTCGCCACCGACATCACTTTGCCCGGCGAGCAAATCCAGACGCTCACTATCGCAAAATGGAAATCTCAACCTGCTCCACAACTTAACAAACGTCCGAGCCTGTTTCTGCTATTGGCGAAAAGTTAATAGTTGCCCAACCAGTCGCTTTCTGGTATTAAAGCGGACTTTAATTTTATCCGTTGGAGAAGTGCAATGCCGGTACAGCCACAAAAAACCACCGCCCCTTACAAAGTCAAGAAGGGCGAGGCCTACATGAACCCCAAACAGCTCGACCATTTCCGCCAGATCATGAATGACATCAAGGCTGGTCTAGGTAAGGATATTGATCGCACCGTACACACCATGCAGGACGAGGCAACCGTATTCGCCGACCCGAATGACCGCGCCACCCAGGAATCGGACATGGGGCTGGAGCTGCGCAACCGCGACCGCGAGCGCAAGCTGATCAAGAAAATCAATGAAATGATCGCCAAGATTGATGCGGGTGAATATGGGTACTGCGATAATTGTGGTGTCGAAATTGGCTTGAATCGCCTGGAAGCAAGGCCTACCGCCACGCTGTGTATCGACTGCAAGACACTGGACGAAATACGCGAAAAGCAAGTAGCGAAATAATCGCGTAGCCAAATTATTTTTGGATAACGCTGCAAGGCAACAAAAAGCCCCGCCAAAACTGGCGGGGCTTTTTGTTTGCAGCTATCTTACTGGACGGGCTTACTGGACGGGTGCTGCTTCCGCGGCAGGCAACAATGCTTTCATGCTCAGCTTCATACGCCCCTTGTCGTCCACTTCCAGCACTTTCACGCGCACGATCTGACCTTCCTTAAGGTGATCTGCTACGCTGACCACGCGTTCATGGGCGATCTGGGAAATGTGCAGCAGGCCGTCTTTGCCCGGTAACACATTCACCAAGGCACCGAAGTCCAGCAATTTGACCACCGGGCCTTCGTAAATCTTGCCGACTTCCACATCTGCCACAATATCTTCGATACGCTTTTTGGCCAATTCACCCGCTTCGCCGCTCACGCAGGAAATAGTGATATTGCCCGTGTCATCAATGTCGATTGTCGTGCCGGTTTCTTCAGTCAAGGCACGTATTACCGCGCCGCCCTTGCCGATCACGTCGCGGATTTTTTCCGGATTGATTTTCATTTTGATCATGCGCGGCGCAAACTCGGAAACTTCAGTACGCGCAAACGGCATCGCCTGCTTCATCAAGCCGAGAATATGCATACGGCCTTCGCGCGCCTGAGTCAAAGCTGCCTGCATGATGTCGCGGGTAATACCGTTAATCTTGATATCCATCTGTAATGCGGTCACGCCCGTTTCAGTACCGGCCACCTTGAAGTCCATATCGCCCAAATGATCTTCATCACCGAGAATATCGGTCAGCACGGCGAAGCGATTGCCTTCTTTGATCAGACCCATCGCAATGCCCGCTACATGCGCCTTGAGCGGCACACCGGCATCCATCAACGACAAGCAACCGCCGCACACCGACGCCATTGAGCTGGAACCGTTGGATTCGGTAATCTCAGAGACCACGCGCATCGCGTAGCCGAATTCTTCCTCGCTGGGTAGCACTGCGATCAGCGCGCGTTTGGCCAAACGGCCATGACCGATCTCGCGGCGCTTGGGCGTACCCACACGTCCGGTTTCCCCGGTGGAATACGGCGGGAAATTGTAATGCAGCATGAAGCGGTCGGTGTATTCGCCTTGCAGCGCATCGATTTTCTGTGAGTCGCGCATGCTGCCCAAGGTCGCCACCACAATCGCCTGTGTTTCGCCACGAGTGAACAAGGCAGAGCCATGGGAGCGTGGCAAGACGCCATTTCGTATCGTGATCGGACGCACGGTACGCGTGTCGCGGCCATCAATACGCGGCTCGCCGCTGAGAATTTGTCCGCGCACAATTTTGGCTTCCAGCGCGCTGAATAAATCGTTAACGTGGTTTTTGTGCGTGGCGATCACTTCAGGAGACATCGCTGCCATTACTTTATTGTGTATCGCCGCCACCGCATCGGTGCGCGCCTGCTTGGAACGAATCGCATAAGCTTGTCCCAATTCAGCCTCGGCAAGACTGGCAATCTGCGCAATCAACGCTTCGTCCTTGGTCGGAGCTGTCCAGTTCCATGCGTCCGCGCCGACCGCATCGGCCATTTCGTTGATCGCCTGAATCACCACTTGCATCTGTTCGTGACCAAACATCACCGCGCCCAGCATGATTTCTTCAGACAATTGCTGCGCTTCCGACTCCACCATCTGCACAGCGCGCTCGGTACCGGCGACCACCAGATCCATTTGCGAAGTTTCGAGTTCCGTAGCGGTCGGGTTAAGCAGATATTGGCCGTGTGCATACCCCACGCGCGCCGCCCCTATTGGGCCGTCGAACGGAATACCGGACAATGCCAGCGCAGCAGACGCGCCTATCATCGCGGGGATATCGGAATCAATCTCTTCATCTGAAGACATCACCGTCGCGACAATCTGCACTTCGTTGTAAAAACTTTCCGGAAACAGCGGACGCAATGGGCGATCGATCAAACGCGAGGTCAAAATTTCTTTTTCACTCGGACGGCCTTCGCGCTTGAAAAAGCCGCCGGGAATCTTGCCCGCTGCATAAGTGCGCTCCTGATAATCCACAGTCAGCGGGAAAAAGTCCTGCTCTGGTTTGGCATCTTTCCTGCCTACCACGGTGACCAGCACCACGGTGTCATCCAGGCTGACCATCACTGCACCGCTGGCCTGGCGGGCGATTTCGCCGGTTTCCAAGGTTAGTTGATGGTTACCGTACGCGATTGTTTTTTTATAGTGACTCAAGATAGACCTCTCTAGATGCATGGCATGACGCGCAATCGCGGCATACTTTTTGATCGAAAAAATACGGGTAACCCAGACAAACAACACGGGCCGCTGATGAAATTACTAGCCATTCGGCTAAGTCACCAAAATACGGTGGCATAAGCCGTTATGCTGCGACCCGCTGGATAATTCCTACTTACGAATTTCCAGGCGCTGGATCAACGCGCGGTAGCCCGCATCGTTCTTGCTCTTGAGGTAATCGAGCAACTTGCGACGGCGGCTCACCAGGCGCAACAGGCCGCGACGAGAATGGTGATCCTTGACGTTGTCTTTAAAATGTTCGGTCAAATAAGTAATACGTGCGGTAATCAAGGCCACCTGCACTTCGGGGGAACCCGTATCGCTTTTGGCACGTTGAAAGTCGGTCACGATTTGCGCTTTTTGCGCGGCGGTAATTGCCATGGGTTTTTGCTCTCCTGAAAAAGTTCGGCATTCTACCCTTTAACGGGGGTCGTGCTCAACCCCAATATTTTGCTCAACCTCCGTTCCATGCGCCAACAAGCTGTTGACCTCCACCACATCAGACTCGGCCAACACGCCTGCTGCTGCCTTGAGCTTGAACCCCTGAAACAAGGTGTCGTAGCGCGCCTTCAACAAATCCCGCTGAGCCGTATAGAGCTGCTGCTCGGCATTCAATACATCAATGTTCAGATGTATGCCCAGCTTGTAACCGATCTGATTCCCATTGACTGCGCTGTTGCTGGATTCAACAGCCGACTCAAGTGCCTCGATCTGAGCCAGGCCGTTTACAATGCCCGCATATGCTTGTCTGGCATCAGCGCCCGATTGGCGTCGCGCCCTTTCCAACTCAGCCGCTGCCCTGTTCCTGTTGGCAATCGCTTCGGTCACGCGCGAATGAGTAGTGCCACCGGCATAAAGCGGGATGGTCAATTGCAGCCCGGCTTGGCTGGATTTCGCACGCGTCGCAAAATTGGACGGGGTGCCCACATTTCCGGAAGAATAATTATTGCCATATGAGGCCGTCAAATCCAGCGTGGGGGAATATTCCGCGCGGTTTTTGCTGACTTCCGCTTCTGCCGCATGGACAGCCGCTTGCGGTGCCAGCACGGCAGGATTGTTCTCCCGAGCCTGTTCTATCCATGCCCTGGCATCATCAGGTTGCGGCTTGGGAACCACCACTGCGGGCTGAAGAACCGCCAAGGTGTTTGCTGAGCGGCCAATTACTTTTTCCAGCTCGGCACGTTTGGCCTCCAGTTCATTCAGTGCTGCGATGCGTTGCGAACGGGCAAGATCAGAACGGGATTTTGCTTCGTGGCTGTCCGTAATTGCATTCGTTCCGGCCTGATAACCATGTTGGGCCAGCGCAAGCTGCTCTCCGGTTGCCTTGACCTGCGCATCAGCGACTTCGATGCCGCCCTGTGCAATCAGCACTTCGAAATAGGCATTGGTTACGCGCAAAATCAGATCCTGTTCGGCTTGTATATATTGCGCCCGCGCCTGCTCCACCAGCGACTTTGATTCACGGTATGCGTAAATATTTTGCAGGCGTATCAGTGGTTGAGTCAGTTGCAGCGACCATGTCCATGCATGCACATCGCGTTCCACCAATGGCGTATTGGTAAATTTGGATGAAACAACGGTGGCGTTATTGTTTCCGTTCAAATTCAACATCGGGAGAAGGCCAGCTCTGGCTTGGGGAATTTTTTCCTGAGCGGCTTCGAACGCATAGCGCGCCGCCTCAAAGGTCGGGTCATTGCCCTGCGCCAGCCTGTAGATTTCCAGCAAATCTTCGGCGTGCGCCGACAGGCTGATACAAGACAACCCAAGCACGACTATGCATCGCACAAACATCGGCGCGAGTAGCCATACCGCTAATCTCATCTTTCGTGCCCGCTTTCAGCCAGCGTCTTGCGCACAGGCGAAAGCAGATATTGCATCACCGTGCGGTTACCCTGATTGATCTCGGCGATGACTTGCATGCCCGGCACGAGCTTCAGCTGTTTGCCTTCCGATTCGAGCACCTGGCTGCTGAGCGAGATGATGGCCTTATACACCGAAGGTTGCACTGGCCTGTCTTTGGATTGATCTTTGGTTTGCGCCTGCGTGTCATTATTGCTGTCCGCCTGTATGCGGGTCACCTCGCCATCCAGCATGCCATATTCCGCGAACGGATAGGCCGCCAGTTTCACCTTGACCTTCTGGTGCGGATACACAAACCCGACATCGTCGTTCTTCACCATGATCTCCGCCACCAGCGGTTCGTTCTCCGGAACAATAGACAGGAGCACCGTACCCGGTGAAACCACCGTACCGATAGTATGAGTCGCAATATCTTTCACGATACCGGACTGCGAAGCTTTCAGTTCCAACAGGCCGGATTTGTGTTCCTGCTTGAGCAAGTCCTGCTCCAGTTTGCGATGCTGTCCTTCTGCTTCGACACGTTCGTTCTGTAAATCGCTGCGGTACTTCGAGGTGATCTGATCAATCTGTTTTTTTGCCTGTTTGACGGCAGACGCAAGACTGGCGACTGTCGATTGTTGAGCGCGCAAGTCCTGCGATTTTTCCAGATAATCGCGCTGTTTGTCCAGTACACTCATTTGCGGGACGTAGCCGTCTTTGCCCATGTCTGCGTATGAGTCAGCCTGCTGTTTGAGGATAGGAGTAATCTGCTGCAACTTGCTCAATACTTCTTGTGCGGAATAATATTCGTGTTGTGACTTATCCAGCGCATCCTGCGCCTGCTCCAGTGCGTCTGTGTAGGATAATCGGTGGTCGTGATACTGGGATTCAATCTGATGAAACAGATCATTCTGGTCATCGCGCTTTCTGGCTAATGCCTTATTTGCCAGTTCGGCATCAATACGGCGCAACTGCAACGATCGCAGAGCAAGATCGTTCCCTATCGTCTTCTCATCCGCCATGGCAAGCTGGGTATCCATGCGCATCAGCACTTGCCCCTGCTTCACCTGCTCGCCTTCCTTGACCAGGATTTCCTGAACGATACCCGCATCCGATGGCTGGACGATTTTGATATAAGTCTCAGGCACCAGATGCCCTTCGGCACTGGCGATGATATCCAGCTTGCCGAAAAACGCCCACAGCACGAGGATGACGAACAGCACACCTACCGTATACATCATCGCGCGCGGCAACCGTGCTGGCGGACTTTCCTGGATGGACAACAGTCCTGGAGCAAAGTCCAAGGCCTCTGGTGAGAGCGTGATCAATTTCTCAGACATGACTGTGTGCCTTAATATTTACTATTGAGAATAGTATAATTCGCGACCGCCGTCATTACCGCGAAGGCGGGAAATGACGTGACATTTTTTGGGCTAGCATTTATTTGGCGAGAAGTTGCATCCCAACAGAATTGGCTGCGTTTTTGTCAAACGTAGCCGTGTACATACACTCGTGCGCGTGCCCGATGCGCTCAATCAGGCAGTCGGCAAAATCGGCCTTTCCGCCAGCAGCATATACCCGCCATGCGCGCCATACTACTTCGGCTTCCTGCACGCGCATTTGCTTGACGCGCAGCAAGTGTTCGATAATTGCCGCAACCTCCTGCCGTGTGCAGTGGTAACAACTTTCCAGCACCCAGATTACTTCAACCAGCGCCACCAGCGAGATAAAACCCGGTGTTTCGACGGTAAGCACTTTCTCAATCAAACGTGTCGCGGCGGCGGATTGTACCTTGTCGTCTTGCACCAGATAGCGCACCAGTACGTTGGCATCCAGCCCGATCACTTGGCATATCCAATCACTTGGCTGATCCGCGTTTGGCAATGGCGCGGTTCATGGCGACGACAGAAATGGCAGCAGCCGGTTTTTTTACCATGCCCTTAAGCGAGGTAACTTCAACGGTGGCAGCCATGATCGCCATTTGCCCGCCCCCCAAATCAATAAACTCAACGCGGTCTCCCGCATCCACGCCCATCTTGCGCCGCACCGGAAGCGGAATGGTGATTTGCCCTTTACTGGTCAATACTGCGGTCGTCACAATCTTCTCCTTTTTCCTTACCTTATTGTAAGGAATCCAAAGTTAAAGTCAACCGCTTCGACATCTGCTATTGCAACACCATTCATAGCGTCACCGTCCCGCCTTGTACCGCAGACAGCGGATTCAACGTCTGAACCTGTGAACCGAACTTCGCATCATTGATCACTGTCTGCGCCGCTGCCAGGTTCATGCCGGTGAAACTGCCGTAATCGCCGTAGTAATGCGCGAGGTCACCGCCCAACGCAGCGGTGTCACTACCGGAGAGATGCGCCGTGAGCAGCGTGTTCATCATTCTCCAATGCGAGGCGCTGCCTCCCTGATCGAATGCGTTGACCAGGGCAGTGAAGTCGAACGTCAACAACGTCTTTTCAGGTTCGGCATCGTGGTGTCTGTCATGTTCAAAGTCTGACAGTATTTGGAGGTTAAGCACACTCTTGTAGTTGGCGCTGGTGTCGTACCAGTTTTTGAGGTCGATCTGGTCGGCCTGCCCTGAGATCGAAGAGCCGAATTCGAGGATCAGGTCTTTGCCTGCTTTCGACAGGGCAATGTCGGAACACTGGATACCACCGCCCAGAATGAGAGTGTTGTCGGTGCCGATGCCGCCGTATAACGTGTCTTGTCCGGCACCGCGCGCGTAGGCGATGACATCATTGCCATTGCCGGTGTGGATGATATCGTTGGCTTTGCTGCTCACGAAAAACTCATCCTGCGATGTATCGGGCAGCGGGCAGGTGTGTCCTTCTGAATCCGCGAGCTCGGATTTATCCTTGCAAT
>JBDTPU010000319.1:0-4390 GCA_039932535.1 Gallionella sp.
AGGACGCACCTTGAGTATTGGTGGTGAAGGGAATGATGCCAGCCCGCGTGCCTTCCGGCACTTTAAATTTTGGCTCAGTCACATCGAACAGGATAGGCAACTTGGCCGAGCCCAGAGCAGCCGTAGCGCTACCCGCAGCAGCCGGGCCGCCCATACCCAGCTCGGCGAGAAAGCCTGCGTTATCGCTTACGCGACCGCCGAAGAACAGCGACAATTCGCCACGGGTGCCCGGCACATAGAATGCGCCATCACCGGTGGTTTTTTGGGAAGAAGTACCACCGGACTGATTGGTTTTTTCATAACCAGCGGTCGCCAGCACGGACATATTCAAAGTGTTGGGGATCGTCAGACCTTCACCCTCCACTTTTCCTTGCACACCCATCATGGTGTAGCCGGAAGACTTGAATGCACGACCAAAGCCATTCAACATCGGAAAATGCTGAAAGTGACAGGCGGAACAGGCCATGCTGGTTTGCCGGGAAAACAACGGTAGCGCCGAGGCTTCTGATGCAAAGGTTACCGTAGCGATCAGGCTTGCCAGAAAGAAAATGATTTTTTTCATGTCTTTTCCCAAAGAAAAAGGAGTTTGAGGCCGGGTTCAATAATCAACAGTAAGCAGATTATATTTTTTTGTGGGCGCATATAATTCTGCTGTGCACAATTCTACGCCAACTTGAGGCTGTTTCAAAACGGCGGCTCGCAAATCAAGGTCACCTGGGCTGCGCTGCAGGGATGCGGAAAACTGATTGTTTGCGCGTGAAGCAGCAGTCGCGCTATGTTAGAGGCTGCTTCCCCATACAACACATCGCCAAGAATCGGATGCCCAATGGCCGCCATGTGCACCCGCAACTGGTGAGTGCGACCGGTTACCGGCTCAAGTTCAACGCGACTGAAGCTCTGTTCACCCAAATGAAAATCACGCATCGAATTTTCCGTCGAAGGCAACTGGCGATAGCGCGTGAGGGAAGGTTTGCCGATGGTGAAGTCCACCTTTTGCCGCGGGCGATTCGGCCAGTCAGCGCTCAGCGGCAGATCAATTTCACCGTGAGGAATCGTCATTTGTCCGGCTACCAGAGCGATATAGTATTTTTTCACCTTGCGCTCGCGGAATGAATGGGAAAGTCGGCGCTGCATGTCTGCCCCGCGGGCAAACACCAGCAGGCCGGAAGTGCTCATATCCAGGCGGTGTACGCTGCGTGCGTCGGAAAATTCCTGGCATACCCGGCTCGTCATGCTATCCGTTTTATCCATCCCGCGTCCCGGTACCGAAAGCAGTCCGGCGGGTTTATTCACAACTACAAGTGACTCGTCAGAGTAGACAAGATCAAGGCCGCAGTCGCGCGGGGGATTATAAATTGCCGGGGCACAGTAGCTCAGCGAATCAGCCCTCATTACCCTGAACAGATAAAATCGAGAATTCGATAATGTGGGCAGGATTTTCGGCAAATGATTGCCCCAGACTGATGGAGCCGTCTTTTTCCAGGGGAATTTCCTCGCAGGTGACATGCACCTCCTGACCGTCGCTGAAACGAATATAAGTTCCATTGGTACTCTCATCGAGAATGATGAATTTACCGGCACGCAATTCGATGTGGCTATGCACGCGCGAAGCAAAATCATTTTTCACGATGATGTCGCAGGACTCTCCCCGCCCCAATGCCACACTCCTGCACTGTTTGTTGACTTTGAAGGGCTGCTCGCGATAATGCAACAGCATTTCAGCGTTACTGTCCGGAGTCTGGCGATATGCCTGCAGGCCGAAACGTGTGTTCTGGGTGTCTTCCTGCTCGCAGATAACCTGATAAACCTCGTGATGTTCCTGCTTGCCTTTGAATTCGGCACGCATGATGCGACGCAATTTATTTTGCAACTCGGGGGGCAACGCATCAAACACGGCCTGGGTTGCCAGGATTTGGCCTGCTCTGGTTATTGCGGCAACACGGGCGGCGACATTAACAGTATTACCAAATACATCATCAGCCTCTTTGATCACCTCGCCATAATTAAAACCGATACGGATGTGCAGGGGAACACCATCTGGCTGGTCATTTTCCACCGCCAGCTGCATTGCACAGGAGGCGTGAAAAGCAGCTTCCGCATTCGGGAAGGTGACCATGATCTCATCGCCGATGGTTTTGATCAGCTTGCCCTGGTAGGCGAAAATTTTGCTGCCCATGGTATCGATACATCGCGATACCATTTTGCGCGCCAAATCGTCCCCGAAATTTTCATAGAGCGCCGTGCTGCCGCAAATATCGGCAAACAGAACGGCAAGTTTTTCTACGTATTGAGCCATAGGGGATAGTTTAACTCAGATGATCCCTGCATAAAAATTACCTGGTATTTTTGCACCACGCGGAATTAAAACTTGCATCCCCGATGCACCGCCACCACGCCACCGGTCAGATTGAAATATTCGACCCGCTCCAATCCCGCCGCTTCCATCATTTTCTTTAATTCTTCCTGTCCCGGATGCATGCGGATGGATTCGGCGAGATATCTGTAGCTATCCGCATCATGCGCAACCAGTTGCCCGATTTTGGGCAGCAACTTGAATGAATAGGCGTCGTAAATTTTTTCCAGCGGCTGAGCGACTTTGGAAAATTCCAGCACGATGATGCGCCCGCCCGGTTTGAGTACCCGTTGCATCTCGCGCAGTGCGCGATCTTTGTGGGTAACGTTGCGCAAACCGAAAGCAATGCTGACGCAGTCGAAATAATTATCCGGAAATGGCAGCCGTTCAGCATCGCATTGGGTAACCGCGTTGTTGTAACCTTCATCGAGCAGACGGTCGCGTCCTACACGCAGCATCGCATTGTTGATATCGGTGAGCACGACTTGCCCGCTGCTGCCGACCTTCTTGAGAAACAGCCGCGATAAATCTGCCGAACCGCCCGCCACATCCAGCACGCGCTGTCCTTCGCGCACGCCGCTGACACTGACCGCAAAACGTTTCCACACACGATGCAGCCCCGCCGACATGAGGTCGTTCATTACATCATATTTACCGGCGACCGAGGTAAACACGCCAGCGACGCGTTTGGCCTTGTCGTGCTCGGCTACGGTCTCAAAACCGAAGTGGGTAGTTTTTCTCATGTCCTATTCCAATCCAGAAAAATACGTAGTTCGGGTACCCCCTCTCCTCTCGTGGGATAACCAGCGACTTGGTCGCCGTATTACGGCGGCCTAGTCGAATGGCTAGTAGTTACACTAGAGGATTGGGGAGAGGGGGGTTATTCATCGCTTTCACCCTCTCCCTAACCCTCCCCCGTCAAGGGGGAGGGGACTACAGGCGTTCGCGGATGTCGCCTGTTGCCTCTAACCTATGCAAATATTCCTGCCACAGCGCGTCTTGATTTTCCCCCAGGTGCCTAAGATATTCCCAAGTGTACAGACCCGTGTCATGGCCGTCGTCGAAGACGATCTTCATCGCATAGCTGCCCACCGGCTCCACGCCGAGCACCTTGACGTCGTGCTTGCCGGTTTGCAACACCTCCTGTCCGGGGCCGTGACCGCGCACTTCCGCAGAAGGCGAATGCACGCGCAAAAATTCATAAGGCAGACGATAGCGCGAGTTGTCGGCAAACGCAATTTCCAATTCGCGTGATTGCTGGTGCAGGGTAATTTCTGTCGGTTGTTCAATCATGAGGAGGCTCTATCATAACGAACGGATTTTTTTCAACAGTGCGGTAGTGGAACGTTGGTGCAAAAACGGGATGCTGTGTACTTTCCCGCCCCAAGCTTGCACTTCTTTGCCTCCGACAATATTTTCGATCGGCCAGTCGCCGCCTTTTACCAGTATCTCGGGACGGCACAAGCGTATCAGATGCAGCGGCGTGTCTTCGTCGAACTTCACGACCAGGCTGACCGATTCCAGCGCCGCCAGCACCATCATGCGGTCTTGTTCCGCATTGATCGGCCGGTCATCGCCTTTGCCCTGCCGCCGCACCGAGGCATCGCTGTTCACGCCCACAACGAGCGCCGCGCCCAATCCGCGAGCCTGCGCGAGATAAGTCACATGACCGCGGTGCAGCACATCAAAGCAGCCGTTGGTGAATACCAGCGGACGCGCCAATGTTGCCGCTCGCGCGGCCAACTCGTCGAGCTTGCATAATTTGCGTTCGAAATCGGGAAAAGAATACATTCAGTCGAGATACTCAAACATTCTGACCACGCGCTGAACGCCTTGGGTAGTGCTGGTGACATCGGTGGCGGCGTCAGCTTCAGCGTGATTGACCAGCCCCAGTAAATATACCGTGCTATCTTCAGTCACGACTTTGATGTGGTCAGCGTTGAAGCGCGGGTCGTTCACAAATCGCAATTTTACGTTTGAGGTAATCAGCCCGTCGTTGCTGCGCGAGGGCAGTGAGCTGATGCTTGAAATGGCCAA
>JBDTPU010000320.1:0-2541 GCA_039932535.1 Gallionella sp.
CCATAACTCTTCGAGGTTGTAGTAATCGCGCACAGCGGGCTGCATGATATGCACCAGCACTTCGCCGAAGTCCACCAGTATCCATTCGCCGCTGTCTTCACCTTCGCGGCCCAGGATTGTTTCACCGCGCTCTTTGAGTTTGACCACCACATTGTCGGCCAGCGCTTTGGTCTGCCGGGTGGAGTTGGCGCTGGCAATAATCATGCGCTCGAACATCGAGCTGAGTTTGCTGGTATCAATCACGGTAATTTTTTGCGCTTTGACGTCTTCCAGTGCGGCGACGACGGCGAGGGTTTTTTCTTCAGTAGTGAGCATGTGCGTATAAATGATGTTGATGAATATAATCGGCCACCGGATTTGGCAGCAGATAGCGTATGGAACGATTTTCCGCAACACGGCTGCGTATCAGCGTGGCGGAAATTTCCAGTTTGGGTATGGCCAGTTCGGCAATGCCCCCAGCAGGGTTCTGTGATAAAGCATCCGCAGTACAGAGCCGCTGCTGATAGTGCTGGCGCAATGCCGGTGTAGCCGTAGTGATACGTTCTTCCAGTGTAAAACCCGGACGGTAGCCCACCACAATGTGTGCGAGCTCGAACAACTGCTCCCACTCGTGCCAAGTGTGCAATTGCAGAAATGCATCCCCTCCCATCAGCAGACACAGCGGCTGTGCCGCGCCCAGCTCGGCACGCAATTCGCGCAAGGTATCTACCGTATAGCAGGGCGTGGTGCGCTCGACTTCGCGGCCGTCCAGCACGAAGGCCGGTTGGTCGGCAATCGCCAATTGCGCCATCGCGCTGCGATGCTGCGCAGACACTTGCGGCAAGCCGCGATGCGGGGGCGTGCCGGTGGGAATGAAATATATCTGCTTAAGATTCGCCAGTTCGAGCATCTCCTCCGCGAGGCGCAGGTGGCCGTAATGAATGGGATCGAATGTCCCGCCCAAAATGCCGATTGCTTTTTTGTTCACTGATTAATGTGCCGGAAATAAAGCATCAAAATCACAGCGCCAAGCGGCGGGTATCCGCCAGCACCTGTGCAAGATAAACGGTAAAGCGCGCTGCTGCTGCACCATCAATCACGCGATGATCGTAAGACAACGACAACGGCAACATCAGACGCGCGACGAATGTATCGTCCTGATGTATGGGCTTGATGATAGCTCTGGACACGCCCAGTATCGCCACTTCCGGCGCATTGATGATCGGCGTGAAGGCGGTGCCGCCGATGCCGCCCAGACTGGAAATCGAAAAGCAGCCGCCCTGCATTTCAGCAGCGCTGATTTTTTTCTCGCGCGCTTTCGCACTGACTTCGCCCAGCTCTTTGGCGAGCTGAGCGATGCCTTTTTTGTCCACGTCGCGTAACACCGGCACCATCAATCCGTCCGGCGTATCCACCGCGACGCCGATATGAAAATACTTTTTCAGCACCAGATTCTCGCCGCTGGCATCCAGTGAAGCATTGAATTCGGGAAATTGTTGCAGCGCGACTACCGCCGCTTTCAGCATAAAGGCCAGCGGCGTGATCTTGATATTCTGTTTGGAATATTCCTCGTTCAGTTCTTTGCGGAAGGCTTCCATTTCGGTGATGTCGGCTTCGTCGAACTGCGTAACGTGCGGAATGGTCACCCAGTTGCGATGCAGATTCGCGCCGGCCATTTTCTTGATGCGCGACAGCGGCCTGGTTTCAATCGCACCGAATTTGGCGAAATCCACCACTGGCGAGGCCAGCACCTGCAAACCATTGCCGCCTGCGGCCCCGCGAGGCTGCGCGAGCGCAGCCTTGACGAACAGCTGCACATCTTCTTTGGTCACGCGACCTTTGGCACCGCTGCCTTTGACTTGCCCAACCTGCACCCCGAGTTCGCGCGCGAAGCGGCGTATTGCGGGACTGGCGTGGGCTTTGCCCCCCGAGCTTTCCTGACTTGCTGGACCCAACCCCTCCCGGCCTCCCCTTGCACCCGCAAGGAGTACGCCAGTGGGTTCCCCGCTGCTGCGCAACGACCCTTCTGCAGTCAGGGGAGGAGGCGCGGCTCCCTCCCTTGATAAGGGGAGGGCTGGGGAGGGGTTGGGAGGTTGGGAGGGGTTTGGGGTTTGGGTTTGAGTAGCAGGCACAGGTGATGCCGTGGCCAGCGCCACCGCGCCGCTCGTTTCCATCAACAAAATCACCGACCCCTGTGACACTTTATCGCCGAGCTTAATCTTCAATTCCTTGACTACACCCGCATAGGGCGACGGCACATCCATCGCCGCCTTGTCAGTTTCCAGCGTTACCAGATTGTCTTCGGCTTTAATCGTGTCGCCAACTTTCACCATCACTTCGATGATGCTCACATCTTTGTAGTCGCCGATGTCCGGCACCAATACTTGTTTGATCTCTGCCACTGTATTTCCTCTAACCTTAGACCGTCGTTGGATTCGGCTTGTCTGGATTGATGTTGTAAAGCTTGATCGCCTTGCTGACTTCGCTGGCCTTGATCGTGCCTTCATCGGCCAAGGCCTTCAATGCGGCCACTGCGACGTAGTAGCGATCCACCTCAAAGAA
>JBDTPU010000321.1:0-2923 GCA_039932535.1 Gallionella sp.
TTTTCTCACCGCTTTTGCTGGCTTGCCACGTGACCAGCACCGTGTCGTTCATCGATAGTAATCCGAGCAGGTCGTCGCGCTGCTGTGCCATCTTGTGCTCGCGCGTTGGCAGACCTAACGTGGCGCGCACCGCATCGCTGAACCACACGCTGCCGTTGTCCGCACTGGGCAGATGTGTCGCATCTGCGCCGAGCAGCAGCACCGCATCGAAACTGCGCCAGCGTGTGGACGTGAGCGAGGTGAGCAGCACCGGACTGGCTATGGATTTATCGCTGAAGGTATTTGCATCGAGTTGTTGCGCCAGCCAGTGGCGCCATTCGGCGCGAGTGAAACGCGTGTTGTCCGCCGCCAGTTCCTGTTGCCAGGTTTGCAGCGATTGCAACAACTGCGCACCCGCCTCGTCCGCCGCCAGACCTTGCAACACGCCGAGTATGGACAGGCTGTTGTCCAGCGCACGCAGCCAGCCGCTCAGCGTGTCGCTGTTCCTGCGCAAGGCCTCAGCCGCTTGGCGCAGCCGCGCCAGCGCCGTCTGCACCTCCGCTTCGCCGTGCGCCAGATCGAGAAAAGCATCAAGGTGCGAAGCCACACCGTGTTTGCGCACCAGTTGTTCGAGTTGATACACCGCTTGCTTGCGCGCTCTCGTCCCCTCTTCGGCTGAATTTTGATCGGCGAAAATAAAAGGCGACTTGAGCAGGTCGAGCAGGTCCTGATAATAAAAATCGCTTTGCAGCGCATCCAGCCAGCGCATCAGTACCGTGCTCACCGCCAGCGTGGAAAACGTCCAGCCGGTCTCGTCCTGCACCAGTACTTCCGCGCGCTCCAACAATGCGCGCACACGGCGCGCCACCAGACGGTCCAGTGCGATGAGCGCGATGTTCTGTTTGCCCGCCAGCAGCCAGCGCCGCACCTGCAACTCTGCGGCGCGTGCTTCCTGCTCCAGGCTGTGCGCCCCGAACAGGCTTAATTTCTTCCCCGTTCGCCCTGACCCTTCGACTCCGCTATGCGGAGCCTGTCCTGAGCTTGTCGAAGGACTCAGGACTGAAGGCGTTGTCGAAGGGTTAGTCAGCGCAGCAGCGGGAATTTTTTTCAGCAGTGTGGCATCGCTGCGCAGATCGGCACTTTCCGCAGCATGTTGCAAAGCGCGGGACAGCAGCGCGCAGTCCGGAGCATCGGCCACCATCTCGCGCAGATCAAAAATGGCGACAGGAACGCGCGCGCGGCAGGCTTCGAGAAAATGCGTTTCCGGTGCGGACATGTCCGAGGTCAACAAAACATACAGCGGCATATCCACCCGCTGTGCCAACAGTGCCAGCCGCTGCTGATAGGCGCGCACGCCGTCCGGTTCGCCGGCTAGTTCACCATCGGCAGCCATCGCGTACCATAGCTCATGCACCACGCGCGCCTCGAACTGCATGGACTGCCCGCTGCGCGCCTGATAAGCCTTGGCAAGTTGCCCGGAAAATTCGTCTGCGGATTTTGGTAGCGCGACATGATGGCGCGTCAGGTCATCCATCAAACCCAATAATTCGCGCGACAGACTCCACAGGTCGGCATCGGCAAACCAGCGCCGCTCGCGCAACGCCTGATACAAGGCGGTGATGCGCTGCGTGTCGGGTTGGATAGGAGTGGCCAGCGGGACGGACTGTGCCCAATCGTTGAGCGTGATCATTTGCGGCAACAATATCGCAGGTAAACTCGCCGCCACGCTTAACGCCTGCGCCAGTGCCTGGGCAACATGGTAATTGGGCAACAGGATGGTTGCCCCGCGCAGATCGGGCAAGTCCTGCACATGGCAGGACAGAATTTGCTGGGCTACCCGATCAAGAAAAACTGAGCTCAAGGAGAGTGACAGTCACGGGTAGTCTCTCAGCGTTCGAGGAGATGCAGCTTATCCTTCACATCTTTCCATTCGTCAGCGTCGGCTGATGCATCCTGCTTCTCGACAATGGGCTTCCATAATTTGGCCAGCTCGGCATTCAGCGCAATGAAACGGCGCTGGTTCACCGGCAAATCATCTTCGGCATAAATCGCCTCTACCGGACATTCCGCCACACACAAAGTACAATCAATACACTCATCCGGATCGATCACCAGAAAATTCGGGCCCGCGCGAAAACAGTCCACCGGGCACACTTCTACACAGTCGGTATATTTACATTTGATGCAAGATTCTGAAACAACATAGGTCATAGCGAAAACTCCAATTATCGACAGCGCAGCATTTTAGCAGAGGTGGGGAAATTAATTCACTTCCCAGTACCGCCATTTTTGGTTAGGATAGCACTTGAAATCCAGCGACTCATCCCCACACAGCCCCACACAGCCGCCTGTTGCGTCCCAAATTTATTCTTAACCAATAGCGAGAACCTATCATGAGCGAACACATACATTACGTTTCCGATGCCACCTTTGATGCCGAAGTCGTGCAAGCGCCCCTGCCCGTGCTGGTGGATTACTGGGCAGAGTGGTGCGGGCCGTGCCGCATGATCGCGCCTATTCTGGAAGAGGTCTCCCAGGAATATGCCGGTCGCCTGACCGTTGCCAAACTGAATGTGGACGACAACCAGCAAACCCCGGCAAAATTCGGCATACGCGGCATTCCGACATTGATGTTGTTCAAGAACGGCGACATCGCGGCGACCAAGGTCGGCGCATTGTCCAAATCCCAATTGACGGCTTTTATTGACAGCCACATCTAAAGCGTTTACTGTCACACCCGCATCGCCTCTCTCTAATTTCGTACCTTGGCTTCGTCCCTAGGCAACTAAAAAATAAATACGAACACGCACCAGGCAATGCGGGTGAACATCTTTCACCCGAACCAACCCACTCAGTACTTTTCAATCACCCTTCTTTCAATCACCACGTTCGCATCGCTATGCACCTATCCGACCTGAAGACCAAGCACGTCACTGAACTCGTT